>CAYXQK010000257.1:0-6362 GCA_964467445.1 uncultured Syntrophaceae bacterium | reverse complement strand
GAGACCTATCCCTTCCGCGTGACACCCTATTACCTGGCGCTGATGGATAGTTCGGATCCGGCTGATCCCTTGAGGCGTCAGTGCTTTCCCGATTTGCAGGAAATTCATTTTTCGCTGGGCGGCGTGGATGATCCCCTTGAGGAATGGCGGGATATGCCGGTTCCCGGCCTGATCCATCGCTACGCGGACCGATGCCTGATCCTGGCGACGAATGTCTGCGCCATGTACTGCCGCCACTGCAACCGCAAGCGGTTGTGGCAGGATAAGCCGTCTGCAGGCGCGCCGGCGCAGCTTGAGCCCATGATCGCTTATATCCGGCAGAAAAAGGAAATTCGCGAGGTGATTGTCTCGGGCGGCGACCCGCTGACGCTGAGTGATCGCGCACTGGCCCGGATGCTTGAATCCCTGTGCGCCATTCCACACGTGGAAGTTATCCGGATCGGCAGCCGCATACCCGTGGTCATGCCCATGCGCATCACGCCGGCGCTCTGCAAAATGCTGCGAAAGTATCGCCCCCTCTGGTTCAATACACAGTTCAATCATCCTCGGGAAATCACCCCCGACGCCGCCCGGGCCTGTGAGATGCTGCTGGAGGCGGGAATTCCTGTTTCGAACCAGTCGGTGCTGCTGCGCGGGGTCAATGATTCCCATGACGTTATGCGGGATTTGCTCTATGGACTGCAGCGTATTTCCGTGCGGCCCTATTATCTGTTCCAGTGCGATCCGGTCCGGGGGACTGATCATTTTCGCGTGGATCTCCGGCAGGGCCTGGAAATCATGGAAAAACTCTGGTGCAATGTGTCGGGTCTCTGCATGCCCCGGTATGTTGTCGATCTGCCCAGAGGCAGGGGGAAAATGTCACTGCAGCCGTTTTCATGCGCCGAACGCTGTATCCTTCGTCAAAAGGCCCTTTTCCCCTACTCTGGCGGGAGGGGATGAAGGGGCGGGAATTCCTGACGAAGTCGTCAAGGTCGAGGCGTCAACATTTTTTTGACAAGACTTGCTAAATGCTTTAGAAACACAAAAAACACGAGAGGAAGACCCTATGTACCAGGCCAGTGACTTGAAAAAAAATCTGCGGATCAAAATGGAAAATGAGCCCTATATCGTTACGGAGTTCAACTTCGTCAAACCCGGAAAGGGCCAGGCTCTGTACCGCTGTAAACTGAAAAACATGATTACGGGAAGCCAGTTTGAACGGACCTTCCGCTCTGCGGACACCTTCGAATCTGCCGACCTGCAGGAAAAGAAAATGCAGTATCTCTATAAGGAAGAGGGAAAATACTGCTTCATGGACAACGTCAACTTCGAGCAGGTCTTCCTGACAGCGGAGCAGGTTGGTGATGCGAAAGACTTCATGATCGATAACATCGAAGCCTCCGTCCTCTTTTTTGAAGACCGGCCGCTGGGAATCACGCTGCCCAATTTTGTGGATCTGGTGGTGACGGAGGCGGATCCCTGGGCCAAAGGCGACTCGGTCACCGGCAACACCAAACCGGTTAAGGTGCAGACGGGTTACATGATTCTGGTGCCGACTTTTATCGAAGAAGGCGAGAAAATCCGGGTGGACACGAGAACGGGAGAGTATCTGACCCGCGTCAAGGGGTAATAGATACAATGGATGAATCCTGGCCTCTGGCCGGAAAGCAGGACGCCCTGCGGCGCCGGGCCTTGATGATCCGGGCGATCCGTCGGTTTTTCTGCGACCGCGGCTATCTTGAAGTTGAAACGCCCGTCCGAATCCCCGCGCCGGCGCCGGAAGAGCACATCGATGCCCTACCCAGTGGCGACTGGTTTTTGCAGACGTCGCCCGAATTGTGCATGAAGCGCCTGGTTGCCGCGGGATATCCCAAAATCTTTCAAATTTCAAAATGTTTTCGCGCGGCAGAGCGCGGCCGTCTTCATCTGCCGGAATTCACGATGCTGGAGTGGTATTGCCGGGGAGGCGATTGTCAGACGCTCATGCACGAATGCGAAGCGTTAATTCTCTCCATTGCGCAGGCGCTCGACGGGGTCGGTGCGCTTTGCTATCAGGGCATAACAATCGCTTTGCAGCCCCCCTGGGAGAGCATTTCCGTCGAGGAAGCCTTCAGACGGCATGCGCCTTTGTCCATGTGGGAAGCCCTGGAAAAAGACTGCTTCGATGAGATGATGGTCAGCCGGATTGAGCCTTGTATCGGAGGCGGTCGCCCCGTTTTTCTTTATGATTACCCGGCGGTGCACGGAGCCCTGGCCCGGACGAAAAAAACGAATCCTGCCCTGGCGGAGCGGTTCGAACTGTACATGGGCGGCCTGGAGTTGGCCAATGCCTTTTCGGAGCTGACGGACGAAAAGGAACAGCGTTCGCGGTTTGAAAAGGCGCTGCATATCCGTCATGCCGCCGGCAAGGCCGCCTATCCCATGCCCGAACCGTTTTTGAGATCCCTGCTTCACATGCCGGAAACAGCCGGGATCGCCCTCGGTGTGGATCGTCTGGCCATGCTTTTCACCGATTCCGCCTCCATAGACGAGGTTGTAACCTTTATCCCGGAAACGCTTTAGAGATCGCGGCCATGCAAAGCTCTCGTTACGTGTATTGCCGGTGCTGAATGGCCTCGATATAGCCCACCGTCCCCGCCGATATCTGGGCCGCATTGGCCTCATCCGTATCCAGGTGCATATCCATCCGGAAGTCCGGATGCACCCGGACCAGCACATCGCCGAAGATCAGTTCTCGGGCGCCCTTGATCTTGACCATCACCACATCCTTGTCCCGAAGGCCCAGGCCGAGTGCCTCCTCCGGGGACATGTGGATATGCCGCTTCGCACAGATCACCCCTTTGTTCAGATCCACGGTTCCGGCTTCACCCTTGATCGTCACGCCGGGCGTTCCCTCGATGTCTCCGGAATCCCTCAGCGGTGCGTCAATGCCCAGCTTGAACTGCTCCGTGCGGGAAATTTCCACCTGGGATTCCTTTCGGGCCGGCCCCAGGATTCTCACCTGCTCAATGCTTCCCTTCGGACCGACAAGGGTCACCATTTCCTCTGCGGCGAACTGCCCCGGCTGGCTCAGAGGCGCCTTTGGCGTCATGAATTTGCCCGGTCCGAACAGACGCTCAAAATCGGCCTGGCTCAGATGGACATGATGTGCGGAAGTGCTCAGCGGAATCGGCCGGGTGCCAAGCGACCGCGTGTCCTCTTTGGCACGCACGCGCCCCAGGGTGTGCACCGTTTCCCGAGCGATCATCTTTTCCTCATCGGCGGGGATCACGAGAATTCTGACCCTCGCGCCGGCTTCCGACACATCCGCGACCTCGCCGCGTTTCGCGAGGGTCTTCCTGTTCACATCATCGTCGAGGTCGATGCCGAATCCTTCCAGACCCTGGCAGATACGCGCCCGTATCTCCGGTGAATTTTCACCGATCCCTGCCGTGAAGATCAGGGCGTCCACCCCCCCGAGGGCAAGCATGTAGGCGCCGATGTATTTCCGGACCCGGTAGCAGAAGGCGCTGACGGCCAGTCTGCATCGCATATCGCCGGTTTCGGCCGCCGCCAGAACTTCCCGCATATCGTTGCTTTTTCCGCTGATGCCCTTGAGGCCGCTGTCCCTGTTGAGAATCCGGTCAATCTCGTCCGCGCCGAGGCCCCCGTGTCGCATGAGATGCAGGATGACGCCCGGGTCGACATCTCCCGGCCGCGTTCCCATGATCAGTCCCTCCAGCGGGGTCATGCCCATGCTTGTGTCAACGCTTTTTCCATGATCGATGGCGCACACGGAGGCGCCGCTGCCGAGATGACAGGAGATCATTTTCAATTCCCCCACCGGTCGCCTCAGGGTGGTGGCGGCCGTCAGGGCGACAAACTTGTGATTGGTGCCGTGAAAACCGTACCGCCGAATCTGCTGTGCGTCGCACAGCTCATGGGGGAGGGCATAGGTGTACGCATTTTCGGGCATGCTCATGTGAAAGGCGGTATCGAAAACGGCGACCTCCGGGACCCCGGGCAACAGCTTCTGCATGAGTTCGATTCCCTCGAGGTTGTAGGGGTTGTGCAGCGGCGCCAGTGGGAAGAAGGAACGGATGGCCGCCTTGACCTCTTCGCTGGTTGCGACGGAACTGACGAACCGGCTGCCGCCGTGAACGACGCGGTGTCCGATCGCATTGATTTCATTGATGTTACGGATAGCGCCCCCAGCCGGGTCGGTGATGACCGAAATCATGGCCGAGAAGGCCTCCTCAATCGCGGAAATGCTATTTGCGGGGATTTCCTTTTTACCGGCCGGTGTCGTCCATTTATGAACGGCTTCCCCGGAGCCGATCTTTTCCACCAGGCCCTCCAGCAGGGGATGCGGCCTCATCGTATCAAAGAGGGAATATTTCAGGGAAGAGCTCCCGCAGTTGATGACGAGAATCTTCATGGCGTCCGTCACGGAGGAGAAGTTCAGGTCGTAGGGGTCCTCATTTTCCCTGAGCGCCGATTTGAGCGCAGGTTCATCCCGCGCGATCTCCAGCAGTCGCTTCGTGATCAGCCGGGTGAATTTCCCGAGGGTCTTCGGGTTGCCGGCAAGCAGGCTGGAGAAGGTTTCCCGAGGGATTCTGACGAGTTTGCTGGCGACGCTGGTCGTGACATTAGCCACGGCCGGATCGCCGGTCATGATGGACATCTCGCCGAAGATGGCGCCCCTTTCCAGGGAGGCAATGACGCGGCTGCCGCCGTCCGCTTCCGGGATGGACACTTCCACTTCGCCGTCATAGACGATCCAGAGGCACCGGCCGATTTCGCCGAGGGTGATGATTTTGGCGTGAAGCGGATAACCCAGCAGTTGCGCCGAGGATGACAGAAGCGTAATTTCCCCGTCTGTGAGATCCGACAGGATCTCGATGGACCTGAAAAAAGGTGAAAGTTCCATGATCCTCTCCTATGGGAAAATTGGAAAATTAGGGAAAATTAGGGACAGCGCCCCTATTTTGCGGGGTAGAAAATAGGGGCGCTGTCCCCATTTTCCCGGCCGTTACTTTTTCCGGATCAGGATGTAAATTTCACCCTTTTCACTGAAGCTGCCCGCCAGTCGTTCCGCATCCGGACCTTCTCCGCAAAACAGATCGGCTCTTCCCGGCCCCTTGATCGCCGCACCCACATCCTGATTCAGGACAAACCGGGAAAAGGGAACCCACCGGCTGATCTGCCCGGAAGCGTCGAAAACGGGTTTGCGTGTTCTGATGAAGGCCAGCGCCCCTTTTGGAAACACGTCGGGATCGGTGGCAATCGTGCGGCCGGACGTGACGGGAACCCCAAGCGAGCCCAGGGCGTGCCTCTCCACCTGGCGGAAAAAAATATACCGGTCGTTGTAACTGAAAAGATCCATTAATTCCTCAGGGTTTTCCCTGAGATACTGCTGGACGCGCGGGTAGGAAACATCCCCGGCGTTTATTTTTCCCTTTTCGATCAGCGCCCTGGATAGCGACCGGAAGGGCCGGCCGTTGGATTGGGCGTAGCTGACCATGATCGTGCGGCCATCGGTTATCCTGATTTTTCCGGATCCCTGCACGTGGAGCGAATAAAGCGCGATCGGATCATCCACCCACACGAGCTCAAGGTTCCGTCCGCCGAGCACGCCTTTGCGGTCGATTTCATCGCGCGTGTAATAGGGGACCAACTCGCCAAGCTCCATGCGCCCGATGAGCGATTCCATTCCGTTGCGGCTGTTGCGTTTTCCCGGGTTGACGACCAGGTCGTCCGGCTTCCTGTAGAGGGGGTAGCGGTAACGGTCTGTCCTCACGGGGGAACCCTCCAGCACCGGCACATAATAGCCCGTAAAAACCACCGTTCCCCTGCCATCCTGACCCGGGGATGGAATAAACTCAAAGGTGTCCTGGAGCCTTTTCATTTTGATCTCGTCCGGATCTCCGCTCCTGATGATCTTGCGAAAGGCCGCCAGCGACGCCTTCAACTCCGAAACCGGAATTTCACGGTTCCCGAACCAAAGGGAAGGATTCTTTATCTTGTCATAATACCGGAGGCTTCTCTCAATGGCCGTCTCCAGGGACGACAGGTCCAGATCATCGATGCGCATTCCCGGATCCACAATCGGTTTCGGCGGGACCTCGTGCGGGACGGTGACCGGCGGTTGCACGTCAGGGGGCGGCTCTGCCGGTCTGTCCAGGAGGGCCGTGCAGGCGACGATCAGCAGCAGAATGCAGATCAGAATCAGAAGTCGCCACAGCTTCATGGGGACATCTTGCGGCAAGGTGTCCCCGCGCCCGCCCGTCATAACTCGATCACCATTGCCGCTTCGTCACAGTAGTCGGGATACTTGGAGCACCGGAAACAATCCGAATAGATCTTTTCGGACAGGCTGGAGCGTTCGACTTCCTTGAATCCCA
>CAYXQK010000256.1:0-2641 GCA_964467445.1 uncultured Syntrophaceae bacterium | reverse complement strand
ATTTCGTTCTTTAGATTTCCAGACCGTGGGAACCAGAACTCATCGGCAGCGCAGTGAAAAACGATGTCTGCTCCATATCGTTCCCAAGCAAATCTGCCCATGTGGCCCACCCAATTGGTTTTGTTGTAATCCCCATCGATTTCATCCATGAGATGCAGGGAACCCTGTCTTTCATATTCTCTGAGAATATTTCTTGTGTTGTCCTTCGTCGATATGAAGGTTGTGGCAATTATGAAATCAACACCCTTTTTGAGATGAAAATCGATATTGTAACGGATAATGTCTTCGTCGTCACCAACCAAGAGTGTCATTACTAGTCTGTTCGCTTTCATTCTAGACACAGCTCTAGCGTTTCATTAAGAATATCTTTACTGTGACGCACGAATCGAATACTCCTGAAGAATGCTATCAACGTCCCCTTGCATCTTTATCGTATGGTCCTCAAACCATATCACCCTGTTACATATTTGTTTTATAGAATAGGCCGAATGGGATACGAATACTATTGTTACACCATTATTTTTGAAGGCCATCATCTTGTCCATGCACTTACTCTGGAACTCGGCATCTCCCACGGAAAGTATCTCGTCTATCAATAGAATCTCAGGATCAAGGTGGGCGACCACGGAAAATCCAAGCCTTGCAACCATACCGCTGGAGTATACCCGTATGGGTTGATCTATGAAATCATCGAGTTCTGAAAAAGCAATAATTTCATCCATCCTATTAAGAACATCTTTTCTGGATAAACCCAATAGAATGCCATTGAGAACAATATTCTCACGGCCGGTAAGATCAAAGTGAAAACCAGCTCCAAGCTCAAGTAGTGGTGATATCCTGCCATTGATGGTTATCTTCCCCTTGGTAGGCCTTAGGACACCGGCAATAAGACCCAATATCGTACTCTTTCCTGCACCGTTCCTGCCGACGATGCCTAATGCTTCACCGCGAGACACGGTAAAAGAAATGTCGTGGAGGGCTTCGTACTTGGAGTTCTTAATTGACTGTACGCTTTTGGGAAGATGAAAGAAGAAATTCTTTATGCTTCCGGTTATGTGGTGATATAAAGGGTAAACCTTGCTTACATTTTCAAAGGTAATCACTGGTCCCACTAGAGTACCTCTGCAAAACGCCAGGAAAGTTTTTTGTAAACGGTATATCCTATAGCAAATGCAGCCAATGCATAAACAAAACTGATACCAAGGAAAACTGGATCTATTCTGCCAGTGAGGAACATGTTTCGCCAATTGATCATAAGATGTGCTAAGGGATTCAGCGTGAGCAATGGTTTCAGTTTGTCAGGCACCATGCTCTCAGGATAGAATATCGGTGTGAAATAGAATAGCAGCGTCACAGCAATACTGGTCAACCGTTCAAGATCACGAAAGAACAGGTTTGTTGATGCTATAATAAAACAAAACCCGCACGTCATTAGAAACTGTATGATAAGCAGGACCGGAATTCCATAGAGCCACGAAGGTGATGGGCTTTTCCCGTACAAAACGAGGAAGAGAACAATCACAGGTATCGAAAAAATGAAATGAATCATGTCCTGCAATACCATAGTTGTAGGAAGTAACTCTCTTGGGAAATTGACTTTCTTTATTATGGAAGTATTTGAAAGGAAGGTCATGGGCGCGGCACTCAATGAACTACTAAACCATTGCCAGGGGAACAAACCAGATATCAAGAAGAGAACATAATCTTCAACTTGTATTCTAACGACTATTCTAAAGGCAATATAGAACGCCATGGCAAAGGCCAGCGGGTGGCCGACGGACCACAGGTATCCAAGAAGGGTATTTTTATATCTTACCTTCAAATCTTTTTGGATGAGCACAAGGATGATATCAATGTAATTGCGTGCTGTTGAGTTCATTACTTGACGAATATCATAAAATAGTTAGATGTCTATAAAACCTTCGAAAAACATCACATTCCTTGAGAATTTTGATGCTACTATTTCCTTCCTGAAGTGTTGACGAATGCAATGTTGATGATCGTGACGTCCTGTGTATATACGCACCTAGTTATATTAACCTGTTTATTACATTTTTTGAGAGATATGTCAAATCACTGGGAAGATATACTGGCCCACCCCCAAAAAATCGGTCCAGAGTGTGAGTTATACTCTAGACTCAAATGATAGGGAGGCAGGAAATGAAGCAGAAAGAGTTCACACCGAAACAGATTATCACCATGTTGAGGGAAGCTGAGGTACTCCTCTCCCAAGGGAGCGCGGCTGTCGAGTTGGTGAGGAAGTTCGGCATTACTGAGCAGACGTGCAACCGATGGAGAAGAGAGTACAACACTATCAGGCGAATTGCCTCACATTAAATCTTACCGTAGAGTTAAAGAAAAAGGGATCGTTGACTCATAATTAAGTATTACCGAACAACCTGTTTCTTACAAGGAGGTTCACCATGAGTCCACGGTCCAAGAAAGAATACACGGAGGCCATTCATAAGAGATATAAGCATGCCTCCCGGTCAGAGAAGAAGGTTATTCTGGATGAGTTCTGCGCCACTACAGGGTATCACCGGAAATATGCCATTGTGATCTTAAAGGGCTTCAAGCGGTTCAGGAAGCCGGTACGGAGGAAGCGAGGACCAAAGCCAAAATACAAGAAGGATGAGATCAT
>CAYXQK010000255.1:0-3420 GCA_964467445.1 uncultured Syntrophaceae bacterium | reverse complement strand
CCGCAGTTGAAGCAGCGCTCCGCCTCTTTCATGGCCAGTTGGGCGGAAATTTTCAGATCGATTTCTTCGAAGGATCGGGCCCGTTCTTCCTTGAGCAGCCGGGGCTGGGTCACCCGGGGCATAAACTGAAAATGATCGGTGTTGATTTCATCGTAGCGGACCACATGCGTGTTTCTGAGCCGGCGCTCCCCACCCAGATAGACCTCCATGGAAAGGGACCGGCCGTCGCCGACCCGGCAGGCCTCCAGTCTCGGGACAACGGCCTCAACGCCCTCCTGAAAAAGTATATCAAGCGCCATGGCGGCCTGCTTGCCGGATGCGACGGCATGAACCACGCTTTTTGTCGCGTTGGTCAGATCGCCGCCAAAAACCAGGACGGCGCCCGGCCCCCGGCTCTCCAGAACCGTGTGCGTGAGCTTGAGCATTTCCCGGTCGGTGGCGTCGGGCTCATGCCAGGCCTCAAGGGCTTGGGCGCCGATGGCCTTGAAAACCCGGTCCACCCGGACCTGGTGTATTTTCCCGTGGTCGGGGACAATGCGCCCCCTGCTGTTTTCCTCGCCGGCAATCATCATCTCCTGCAGCGTCAGCAGGATTTCTTTCCCCTCCTGTTCAACCGACACAGGCGCCACGAGTTCCTGCAGTTCCACACCCTCTTCGATTGCCATTTCCACTTCCGGTTCGAAAGCGGGCATATCCCGCCGCCGACGCCGGTAGAGCAGGAGGGCTTTTCCGCCCAGACGGACGATGCTGCGCGCCACGTCTACGGCGGTATTGCCGCCGCCGATGACAGCCGACACACCCTGGCAGGCCGGTGTTTGACCCTCCCGGATTTGTCTTAGGAAATCCATGCCCTCGCCGACGCCTGTGAGATTCTCTCTGGGCACATGCATCGCCATCCCCCGCCCATGGCCGCATCCCATGAAAACGGCGTCGAAATCTTTCTTCAGCGCGTCCAGAATTTCAGCGGTCACCGGCTTCCCCGTCAAGATGGATACGCCCTGCGCTTCGATCTGATTGATATCATGCCGCAGGGCTGTCAAGGGAAGACGGTACGGGGGAATGCCCCAGCGCAGGATCCCGCCGGCTTCTTTTGAGGCTTCAAAGACCCGGCAGGAATAACCCAGGAGGGTCAGGAACCAGGCGGCGGCCAGCCCTGCCGGACCGGCACCGACAACGGCGATCTTCTGTTTCCGGGGCGTTCTTTTTTCGAGATCCGGTTTGATTCCATAGCGGATGGCCGTATCCGCAAGAAACCGCTCGAGGCTGTGGATGGCAACAGCGGCATCGAATTCCCGCCGGTTGCAGAGGTCTTCGCAGGGATGGAAGCAGACACGGCCGCAGACGGAGGGAAAGGGATTCTCCAGCAGAATCGTCTCCCAGGCTTCCTTGAAGAGCCCCTGCGTCGCGAGCATCTCGATCCGGGCAATGTCTTCCCCGGCCGGACAGGCGGCACTGCAGGGCGATGTTTTCTCATCGTACCGCGGGCGTGCGAACCGCCACGACCCGGTCTTGTTGCCCTGCGTACTCAGATAGGTGCGCGGCATGAACAGCGGATTGGGATTTGCCGATTCGTTCATGATCATTTTTATCCGATCCTTCCCAGCAGGCAGACCCCCCCGTGAGCGTCGCGGGCCGCCTCGATGTTGCTTTGGGCCTCCGCTGCAAGGTCTTCCCTGATCGCAGCGGCAATGGCCTCCAGGGGCGGCATTCCCAGCATCCGTGCAAAGGCTCCGATCATGGCCGTGTTGACGATGGGATGGGTGCGCGTCCCCAGCCGGTGATTGAGCGCGATCTGCTTGGCGTCCACATGAGCGAGCTGAAATCCGGCATAGGGCGTCAAATCGGCAGGCGGCGAGGAGCTGTTGATCAGAATCCAGCCGCCCGGCTTCAGGCCCCGCGTGACACTCACGCTGTGCAGAAGGGTCTGATCCTGAACGGCCACATGGTCCGGCGTGGTGACGTTCGTCCGCAGCAGAATCTTTTCACGGTCCAGGCGGACATAGGCTTCGACGGGCGCGCCGCGTCGCTCCACGCCGAAAAAGGGAAAGCTCTGAACCTGATAGCCCGCCTGGAAAAAGGCCTTGGCCAGCAGAATGGTGGCAACCACCGTTCCCTGCCCCCCCCGGCCGTGAAAACGGATTTCAATCATGGCTCTGCTCTCTTCAGGTCTTATTCCACACAACCACCACGGCCCGCGCCGGGGCCTCTGTCAGCGAGCGGAAACTGTGATTCAGGGCGGAGTCAAAATAGAGGGCATCTCCGGCCGAAAGGATTTCCACACGGTCATTCGTGCGGAATTCAAGCTTCCCATCCAGAAGAAAAAGGAATTCTTCGCCCTCGTGGCTGGTAAACACCATCTCGGCCGTTTTCATCGGGACAAAATCGACCAGGAGCGGCTCCATATGCTTGCCGGGCATTCTCGCCTCGAGGGATTCGTAGATATAATCGACCTCGCCATCGCGGTGATGCGGGCGCCGCTTGACGCTGAGCCGCTCTCCGGCACGGGTGACGGAAACCTGCTCGGCAGGCGCCTCATCCTTGAAGAAGTGGGCCATGCCGACATTGAGTGCCCTGGCCAGCTTGAGCAGGGTGGCCACGGGCGGCATGATCTCGTCGGATTCGATCTCCGCCAGTACGGATTTTGAAACGCCGGTCTTCGCGGCCAGATCGTGGAGGGTATAGAAGTTTCTTTCACGGAGGTCTTTGATCTTGCCGCCGATTCGGAATTCCTCGGCAGCGGAAGGGGTTTGCTCTTTCTGTGGCATTTTCTCACCTCCACATGAAGCGGGTTTGGTCAGTCCATCGGAAAGGCATCAGCAACCCACAGGTCTTGCCTTCCGTAAGGCTCGGATATGATGCATCCGGAAAATCCCGATGTCAAGAGAAATGCTGAGAGAAAAATGCGCTTCCTGCAATGCAAGAAAAATCATTGACTTTCATTTCTGATGGGACTAAATTTACCGCCGAGCCGGGATTTAAGGTAAGCGCCTGATGGGCCAGGCGATCCGGCTCGCATGAAGAAGCAATCTATTTCTGATATGATCAGAGATAAGGATTTCCGGGTTTTTGCAACAGAAATTCATGGTTCATTTAATCAATTTTTTTTGAAAGGAGGCTGTTCATGACCACAACCATCATTTGTATCGTCGGCTTCATCCTTTACATGGGCCTGTACTTTACGTACGGGAAAAAGATTGAGAGGGACGTCGTTAAGGCCTCGGATGCGATCGAGGCGCCGTCGAAACGTCTGTATGACGGCATCGACTACGTCCCCGCCCACCGGATGGTCCTCTTCGGCCATCATTTTGCCTCCATCGCCGGGGCAGGCCCCATCATCGGCCCCGCCCTGGCCATGTGCTGGGGATGGCTTCCCGCCCTCCTCTGGGTCTGGCTGGGAAACATCTTCATCGGCGCCATCCA
>CAYXQK010000254.1:0-5453 GCA_964467445.1 uncultured Syntrophaceae bacterium | reverse complement strand
TGGCTCACCATGCGCCGATGGCTTGAAGCCAATCCCGACGACGAGTTCGCGAAAGATGTTCGAGCCAAACTGACCTCGGAACCCGAGCGCTACGCCGCTTACACGCGTGAATACCTGGGCTGGGGTGTGTTCGCGCTGATGAGGCGGTGATGAGGGGATTACCGGGCGACTCAGAAAGTGGGGAGAATCCAATCATGCCTAACAACTCATTCAAGCCAACGCCGCTTCGCGGCGCGGCTTGATTCAGGCGTTATGCTCGCTTTTAACCCATATTCTTCACTTCTCTGAAACATTCTTTACTGTGGACTCGTAGGTAAAATGAACATTGTGAACGGAAGTATCAATAGGGGCGGTGTTCCTGATTTGCAAGATTTGCTGGACGCTGTCCCGGCCGACAGGACGGTCTCCTGTCTGCCAACCCACGAATTCCTCATCCTGCACGACGGCGAAAAAGCACTTGGCCGCATCCCCCTCGATGGTGTGGTCGATGTCTCACTCCTCGACGATTCTTCGGTCCAAAAACGTTACACCATAGGCCGATCTCTGCTCCTGGGACCGCTGGTTTTACTGTTTCCGAAAAAAACCATTCGCGAGGCCTACCGACTTTGCATTCAATGGAAAAACCCGAAGGGCGACTACCACTTCACCTACATCCGCATCGCAAGACGGATCATGGCTGACCATATGCTCAACGCCCTCAAACGTTCGCTTACCCCGGAGGTCCGCTCGGAGATGGCTCAAAAGGCACCCAAGGCCAAGGAGCGGGCCGCCGTCTCGGAAAAAGAACAGCACCGACGCCCCGCCGAGCCCTCGCCGCTTATCACCTGCGGGCACTGTACCATGGAATTCAGGAAAACGGACCTGCCGCCCGGCGGCAAGTGCCCGGTGTGCGGCCGAGCGCTCAATATCGATGCAAACTAAAATCGCTTTCGAAAGTCCACGTGCCGTCCAGTGGTGTCTTTTCGGGTTCCACGTCTTCTTCAGCAACGTCATATCGCCGAATACGGTTCGGATCAATGAATTCACTTGATTTTATGAAGAGAACGGAGTAGAGATAAGCCGATAAATGACAGGGGTGCCGATCAGGCTGAGAGAATACCCTTTGAACCTGACCTGGGTAATGCCAGCGTAGGGAGTGGCGTCTGATTCAGATTCATCTTGAGTGAGACTTGGAAGGGGCCACGTTCCGGTGCTGAGGGGCGGGCCCTTTTTTGCGTCGGTGATCGCGCCTGTTGCTTGCGAAAAAACAGGGGAAGATTCTTGAAAAGAGTGGTGTTTGTCATTTGTGGCGGCCCCATCGGGGAACTGGATTTTCTGCAAACGGAGCGGGAACGGCACCGGCCCGTCGGTTTGATCTGCGCGGACGGCGGGGCCCGGCACCTGCATGCTCTGGGTCTGACGCCCGATCTGATCGTCGGCGATATGGATTCGCTCAATGGCGAGCTGCAGCGCGGCTTTGTCGGGCAGGGGAGCCGGATCATGCGTTATCCGGAGGTAAAAGACGAAACGGATTCTCAACTTGCCCTGGAAATGGCCTTTATGATGATGCCGGATGAAATCCGGATCTACGGCGCGCTCGGGGCCAGGATCGATCACACGCTGGCCAATCTCACCTTGCTTACTGCGGCGGCTGATCGGGGGATCGAGACGCGCCTGGTCGATCAATGGTGCGAAATATTTCTGATCCGTCAGAAGGCGACCGTCGAAGGTGAAATCGGACAGACGGTGTCCCTGTTTGCCTTTGGCGCCGATGTGACCGGTGTGACCCTGGAGGGATTTGAGTACCCTTTGAGGAACGCAACGATCACACCGACAAAGCCCATCGGCATCAGCAATCGTCTGACAGCGGCGCGGGGGATCATTGTGGTGGGATCAGGCGACCTGCTTGCCGTCCGATATTTCGAGGCGGGCCATTTCCCACAGGGAGCATAAATCATGAGCGTTCATCGAGTATTAACCATCGCCGGCTCCGATTCCGGCGGCGGGGCAGGCATCCAGGCTGATCTGAAAACCATTACCGTACTCGGTGGCTTCGGGATGAGTGTTATCACGGCCTTGACGGCCCAGAATACCCTCGGTGTCCTGGGCATCCATGAAGTCCCCGCGGATTTCGTGGCGATGCAGTTCGATGCTGTCGCGTCCGACATCGGGATCGATGCGGCCAAGACGGGCATGTTGTCCTCTATGGAGATCATGCGCCTGGTTGCCGCGAAAGTGAGACAATACGGTATTGAGAAACTGGTCGTGGACCCGGTCATGGTCGCCAAGGGGGGGGCCAGGCTCATCCGGGAGGATGCCGTGGAGACGTTGATCAAGGAGTTGATCCCGCTGGCCTGTGTCGTGACGCCGAACATCCCGGAGGCGGAGGTCCTGTCAGGCATGCCGATTGCCAGACCGGAAGACATGCGGACCGCGGCGGCCATTATTCACAAACTGGGCGCCGGGCACGTGGTGATCAAGGGGGGCCATCTCAGCGGGGCCGCCACAGACGTCCTTTTCGATGGCCGGCGTTTTTATGATTTTTCGGCGGAGCGCATCGCAACCGGGGATACCCACGGGACGGGCTGCACCTTTTCCGCGGCGATTGCAACGGGTCTGGCCGCCGGAAAGAGCGTGCACGACGCCGTCGATGCGGCGAAAAAATACATACAGGAGGCCATCCGGCACGCCTGGCGGATCGGCGGGGGGCACGGCCCGACGAATCATTTTGCCCCTGTTTTTCAAGAGATTTTACGCTATCGTGGACTGGTCGAACTGAAAGCCGCCCAGTAACGGTTGCCGGATGAACCATAGGGAACCCATGATCCGCGTCTTGGGGAAGGATCCCGACGATGTGGTCAGCAAGGTTTTGAAAACCGAGAATTGCTTGTAAAGGGATTTTATCATGACACAACTGAAAGCGGCAAGAAACGGCGTCATCACCGAAGAAATGAAGCTATGCGCACAACAGGAAGGGGTCTCCCCCGAATTCATCTGCCGGGGGGTCGAGGACGGGACCATCGTGGTGGTCAGCAACAACAGGCATCAGAGCGTCCTGCCGCTGGCCATCGGCAAGGGCCTCCGGACCAAGATCAACGCCAACATCGGGACCTCCAGGGATCGTGCCGAGCTGGACCTTGAACTGGAAAAAGTGAGGATCTGCGCCGCCGCTGGCGCTGATGCCATCATGGATCTGTCCACCGGGGGCGATATCCGGGCCATCCGGAAAGCGATCATGAAGGCCTCGCTGCCGGTGATCGGAACGGTGCCCATTTACCAGGCGGCGGCGCGGATGCTGGCCGAACAGCGGGCGATCGTGGAGATGACCGCCGACGACATGTTCCGGGCGATCGAGGAAAACGGCGAGGACGGCGTTGATTTTATCACGGTGCACTGCGGCGTGACGAGAAACAGCGTCCGTTGCCTCGAGACGGAAGGCCGTCTTCTGGGCATTGTGAGCCGCGGCGGATCGGTCATAACTAACTGGATGGCCTGTCATGACCGGGAAAATCCGCTCTACGAACAGTACGACCGGCTGCTCGCAATTGCCGGGCGCTATGACATGGTTCTGAGTCTGGGCGACGGCCTGCGGCCGGGCTGCCTGGCCGACGCCACGGATCGAGGTCAGGTGCAGGAACTGATTGTGCTGGGCGAATTGGCAAAGCGGGCGCGGGACCGGGATGTTCAGGTTATGATCGAAGGACCCGGTCACGTCCCCCTGAAGGATATCGAGGCCAACATTCGGTTGCAGAAGCGGATCTGCAACGGTGCGCCGTTTTATGTCCTGGGTCCCCTGCCGACGGATATCGCACCGGGCTACGATCACATCACCTCGGCCATCGGCGGGGCGATTGCCGGTGCGGCCGGTGCGGATTTCCTCTGTTACGTCACGCCGTCCGAGCATTTGCGCTTGCCGACGCTCGAGGATGTCCGTGAGGGCGTCATCGCCGCGAAGATCGCCGCCCATATTGCCGATCTGGCCAAGGGCCTTCCCGGCGCCATGGAAAAAGACATCCGCATGGCCCAGTGCCGCAAGGCCTTTGACTGGAAGGGCCAGATCGCCGTTTCCATCGATCCGGAAAGGGCCGGCGCCTGGCTCGAACGCAGCGAGAGCGCGCAGGAAGAAGGCTGCACCATGTGCGGAGAGTTCTGCGCGATTAAACTTGGGAAAAAGCAGGAGCAGTGAGTTGAGGGGAGGCAGATCGTGAAGGCGACAAATCAGCTCCGGTGCGGTCAGGCAGGTTTCGCGTGATTACAGGGAAAGAAGCGGCAGGCGAATTACGGGCGTCGGCCATGGATATTGTCCTGAGGCTGCAGATGGCCGGTTATGAGGCCTTCTTCGTCGGTGGCTGTGTCCGGGACTTTCTGCGCGGTGTGGAACCTGGCGATTATGATATCGTCACGTCCGCGCGGCCCGATGACGTGCAGAAGCTCTTTCCGCATACCGTTCCCGTGGGCGCCCGATTCGGCGTCGTTTTGGTGGTGGAAGGACAGCACCGTTATGAAGTGGCCACCTACCGGACCGAAGACGGTTACGACGATGGCCGTCGGCCCTCCCATGTCCGTTTTGCCACGGCTCAGGAGGATGTATGGCGCCGCGATTTCACCGTTAACGGCCTGTTGTTGGATCCTTTGACGGGCTATGTGTTCGATCTCGTCGGCGGTCACATGGATATAACCCGCCGTATTATCCGCACCATCGGCGATCCGGACGAACGATTCGCTGAAGACCGCCTGCGCATGCTGCGGGCCGTCCGTTTTGCCGCCGGTCTTGATTTTAACATCGACCCTTCCACTTTTGCCGCCGTCTGCCGTCATACCGGCGCGATCCGGCAGATCAGCGCTGAGCGCATCCGCGATGAATTAACGAGAATGATCACGCGCAACGGGGCGCGTCGGGGGCTGGAACTTCTGGACGCATCGGGTCTGCTGATGGAGATTCTGCCGGAGGTTGCCGCCCTGAAGGGGGTGGAGCAGCCGAAAGAGTTTCATCCGGAAGGGGATGTCTGGAAGCACATTCTGCAGATGCTGGATCATCTGCCGGAGGTGGCGGACGGAGGGCTGGATCCATGCCTGCCCTGGGCGGTGCTTCTCCACGATGTCGGCAAGGCCTCAACAAGATTTATCGATTGCGCCGGCGTCCATTTTTACGGGCATGTCCAAAAGGGTGAGGAGGTGGCCGAAGTTATTCTCAACCGCCTGAAATTCCCGCACGCTCAGACGGAAACGATTCTCGCCCTCATTCATGAACACATGACGTTCATGCATGTACGGGACATGCGTCCCAATCGCCTGAAACGCTTTCTGCGCCAGCCGGCCTTCGATCTGCATCTGGAGCTCCACCGCCTGGACTGTCTCGGAAGCCACGGGATGCTGGATAACTATACATTCTGCCGGGAAAAACTGGATGCCCTTTCCGCGGAGCAATTGCATCCGCCGCATCTCCTGACCGGCGACGACCTGATCGCCCGTGG
>CAYXQK010000253.1:0-4310 GCA_964467445.1 uncultured Syntrophaceae bacterium | reverse complement strand
TCGATCAGGTGGACAAACGTCTCGGCCAGCGGGCGCCATTTGCTTTGGGGATATTTCTGCGTCAAAACGGCGAAGGTTCCTTTTGCCTTTGCGTAATCCGCCGGTTTGTCCGACAGGCCCAGCCAGGAAACGCCTTCATTGAACATCATGGCGTCGGCCGGTGGTTTTCCGAACAGCCTGGCTTTCTCACCGGGAACCACCTCGATGCCCTGAGCGCTCTCCTGACCCGGCGCCATCGTCGACGAAGAGGCACAGGCGCCGAACAAAAAAACCAAAAACCCCACCATAAGCAGCCGGACCAGGCTGCCCTGCGAACAACAACCGTCCTTATTTTTGTCAAATATCATGTTGTCCTTCCTGTGAAAGCGGGATTTCCGCAAGAGACCGATCACGTTTTTTCGGTCGGTTCCGTCTGGTCGGTTCCAGATGGTCTTAAGCCAAGCCTTCTGTCTTTAACAAAGTTGCTGCCCGCGAGTGATTTGGCATATTCTTTCAATTCCGCCGTTACTTCCGCCATTTCGAGGGCATTCTTGAAGCGGCGCCCGTCGCCGGTCACCATTGCCACAGAAACGGATAACAGTGGAAAGGTCTGTTCGTTTCCCTTTCGATCCTTGCCGACAATAAAACCCCGCTGCAGATCCTCATCCGAGTAAAACGGCCGGATCTGCTCATCAAAGACGGCGACAAGACGGCGACCCAGCGTTTCAGCGTGCTCCGGGTCGGCAATCAGGACAAAGTCATCCCCGCCGATATGGCCGACAAAAACATCCAGCAGGTCGGCGCGTTCGCGTTCGGCCAACAGGATCCTGGCAACTTCCTTGATAATTTCACTTCCCCAGGCGTAACCATACTTGTCGGCATAGGGCTTGAAATGGTCGAGATCGACCTGACAAAGCGCAAAGACGCCCTGGGCCGATAAATGTTCCTCAATGACCCGCTCAATGGCCAGGTTTCCCGGCAGGCCGGTGAGGGGGCTGGCATCGAGGTTCAGGGACTCCAGGACTTTCAGCCGTTTTGTCATAACCCTGAAAGCCTCTGCCAGGCGGCCGATTTCATCCGGCCGGTCGATATGCAGGTGATGGTCAAACTGTCCTTCGGCAATCAAGCTTGTTGCTTTTTCTAATTTTTTCAGGGGTACGGAAATATTATACGTAATCAGCAGGGCCAGCGAAAATCCAGCCATAAGGCTCAACACCGTCAGGACAATGGTGATCTGTGCGGCATTGGCGCCCTGCGTGCGCATCAGGTTCATCCTGACATCGATGTCTGTCTCAGCCTTGCGCTGCATGGCCCGCACCTGGGATGCCAGGCTCTCAATGATTCTTTTTCCATCCCCCTCGGACAGGGCCATGGCCTCCTGCAGACGGTTTTCGCCGACCAGCGTCATACACTGTTCAAAAAGGCCCCCATACTCCTGTGAGAGCGATGCCACTTGCGCATGATTGTTGGCATAATCCTGGAAAGGATGACCGGCAATACCCTGAAGGCTCTGCGCAAAGTCCTGCTTGCGCGCCCGGAAGATCTCGGCAATCGAAGGGTCCTTGAGAATGAGGTATCTGCGCTCTGCGCTCTCCTGGGCCAGCAGGGCATCCATCATTTTTTTGCTGGTCTCGACCATGAAGAAATCCTGATGGATGATGCCATAGGCCAGATTATTGAGCTGACGCAGACTGAAAACGGCATAGGCGCTGGCCATAACCGTCAGGAGGGCCATCACGAGATAGCTCAGGAGCATCTTGCGGCTGATTGTCAGTTTCATGATCTTCGCCTGCTTCGGTCGGAATGGGGTGTTGACTATCATATCTCCGGCGATTCCGCAAAGAAGAAAACACGGCGGCGTTGAAAAGCAGCTTTTAAAATAATGCTTTGCCTGTACGGCTTCTGTCTGGTAAAGGTCTCCCGAAAATTAGGCGGTTTGAATTTTTTTGAGGAAACCACACGCGGTGGACGATAGAAGAGCATTATGGCAGACCGGCTTGCGGACCGGCCTGAAGAAAGGCTGGAATGGTTTTCTGTGGATCATGAAAATCGTGCTGCCGATCTCTTTTCTGACCGCGCTGCTGGCCTGGAGCGGCTGGCTGCACCGGCTTGATTTTCTGCTGGCCCCGGCCATGAATCTTCTGAGCCTGCCGACGATCGCCGCGCTGCCCCTGATCATCGGGATGCTGGCCAACATTTACGGAGCCCTCGCCGCCATGGCCGTGCTGCCCTTCACAACGGCGCAGATGACACTCATGGGAATCTTTCTGCTGACGGCCCACAATCTGATTCAGGAAGGCATCATCCAGGCCCGATCCGGCCTGCATCCGTTGAAGGCCACGCTTTTTCGGATAACCGCGGCGGTCGTGACGGTCCTGCTGGTCGCGCCCTTCCTGAGAGACGGCCAGACGATCGACCTCCCCGTGGGGGCCGTGACAACGGTTGTCGTCCCATTTTTGCAGATGATCCGGGAGTGGGCCTGGGCAACGCTGGCTTTGAGCGCCAGGATATTCGGGATCTGCATGATCCTGCTGACTGTACTGGAAATTTTCAAGACCATGGGATGGATCACGGCAATCGTGAACATTTTCTCTCCTTTTCTGAAAATCATGGGGCTGGATAAAAAACTGGGGTTTCTCTGGATGACGGCGATCGTCTTCGGCTTGGCTTACGGCGGGGCGGTCATCGTGGAAGAAACGAAAGACGGCAGCCTGCCCAGGGAAGACCTGGAAATGCTGCACCTGTCCATCGGCATCAACCACTCCATGGTGGAAGATCCGGCCCTGTTCATGTCGCTGGGACTCAGCGCCTTCTGGCTCTACATCCCGCGCCTGATCATGGCGATTGTGACGGTCCGCCTCATGCGCCTCTGGTTCCGGTTTAAAAGGCAATTTTTGGCGACCCCTTAGGCCGGGGTCCCGTCAAAAATTGATAAAAAGCTTGATGGCCGCCGCCCGCAACAATTCTTGCCCCGCCCTTCATCTTTTGATATAGTGCGTCCAATGGTTTGTCAGAAAGATTGAATAGAGACCTTTGAAAAATGGTTCGCAAGCGGCGAATCAAATGTTTTCCGCCTTTCCAGAGATGACATTAACGGTATGTCCTGAATCATGATGACGACGGGACGTCTTCTTAGCGGAAAAGATTTTTGAGACGCGGCGAAGCCATTTTTTAGCGGTTCTGCAAAGCTCACGAATAAAGAAGCGG
The DNA here is from genome assembly GCA_964467445.1 of uncultured Syntrophaceae bacterium. Classification (GTDB taxonomy): domain Bacteria; phylum Desulfobacterota; class Syntrophia; order Syntrophales; family Fen-1087; genus JAPLJM01. The sequence goes on along the minus strand of CAYXQK010000253.1, from coordinate 1,124 downwards.
GAGGTTTGATATATGATCTACAATGAAGAGTTTGAAACCCTGCCCCGGGAAGTGCTGGAGGCGCTGCAGCTCAAAAGGCTGCAGCAGGTGGTGCAGCGGGTTTATCACACCGTCGGCCATTATCGAGCGGCCTTCGACGAGGCGGGCGTGAAGCCGGATGATATCAAAAGCCTTGCCGATCTCGCCCGATTACCCTTTACCACAAAACAGGACCTGCGCGACAATTACCCCTTCGGCCTCTTTGCCGTGCCCATGAGCAGCGTGGTCCGGCTGCATGCCTCATCGGGCACAACGGGCCGCGCCACGGTCGTGGGATATACGAAACGCGATATCGACATCTGGTCGGAGCTTATGGCCCGCTGCTTTGCGGCCGCCGGCCTGAACAAGAACGACATCATTCACAACGCTTACGGCTACGGCCTGTTTACGGGGGGCCTGGGCGCCCATTACGGAGCGGAACGGCTGGGCGCCAGCGTCATCCCCATGTCGGGCGGCAACACCAAACGGCAGATCATGATCCTGCAGGATTTCGGTCCCACGGCGATCTGCTGCACGCCCTCCTATGCCCTCAATCTGGCGGAACAGGGCCGGGCCATGGGCGTCGACATGCGGAACCTCAAGCTGCGCGTCGGGATTTTCGGGGCCGAACCCTGGTCGGACAAAATGCGGGATGATATCGAAAGTGCATTTAATATCAAGGCTTTGAACATCTACGGCCTGTCGGAAGTCATGGGGCCGGGCGTCTCGATGGAATGCATCGAGGGCCGCAGCGGCATGCATGTCTTCGAGGATCACTTCCTCACCGAGATTATCGATCCGGAAACGGGCGCCGTCCTGCCCTTCGGCGAAAAAGGCGAGCTGGTCTTCACCACGATCACGAAGGAAGCCTTTCCGCTGATCCGCTTCCGCTCGCGGGACATCACAACCCTGAACATCGCACCGTGCCGGTGCGGCCGGACCCATGTGCGCATGGATCGCGTCATGGGCCGCAGCGACGACATGCTCATCATCCGCGGCGTCAACGTCTTCCCGTCGCAGATCGAGGCGGTGCTGCTCAATATCGAAGGCGTCGAACCGCATTACCAGTTGATCGTGGACCGGGTTGACACGCTCGACACCCTCGA
>CAYXQK010000252.1:0-4944 GCA_964467445.1 uncultured Syntrophaceae bacterium | reverse complement strand
GCCCGGCAGAGGGATTCATCGAAGACGATGCGGTTGAAGGAGCAGTAGGGGCAGAGCTTCTCGCAGAAGGGAATGTGCAGATACAGAAGACGCGGTTTCTGTTCCGTTACGTCCGGAATCCGCGGCGCGACACCCTCTTCGAAGCGCATCGACCGGGCAAATTCCTGCCGCACCTTTCGCGTGATGATCTGATTAATCAAGGAAAACCCCTCAGACAAAGATCTTTCGCATAGCTAACAAACATCCCGTAAATTTTCAAGAGCCATTCTCCTGTGACACCACCCTCTGACCGCCCCTTTTCAGGGTGCGGGAACACAGGTCGGCCGGCCACGTCAGCACGGGGATACGCCGGCTTGTCTTACCGCTTAATAAGGCCGTCTTTAGAGAAAGGAAAATAGCGGCTGCCAAAGGCCGTCTTAACAGAGGCCTTTCCTTCTATCTTGTAAGGCAGGTCATTACCGGTGATAATTGCCCTCAGGCTGCCACCCAGGTCTTTAAACTTTGCAACGACAGGTACCTGTACCTGCGTTGTTGATGACGAAGGAACGAAAATCTCCTTTTCCAGGCGGCCGGTTCCGATTTCTTCATTGTTAAGGAAAACAACGTATTCGAAAGACTTGAGCGTAAGGTCAAAACGGTTCGGATTTTGAACGTCGAGGGCGAGCAGAAGGTTCACCTCCGTAAGGGAGCTGGGGCTTAGGATGATTTCACGGAGGACGAAGGAGGGTTTCTCCATGATCCAGTTCAGACAGGATACCAGGCAGATGGACAGGGCGAGCAGAAACAATAGGGCACGATGCTTCATCCATTTATTTTCATTCAGTTTTGTCATTCAGAAGCTCTGCCTGTCTGCTTGAAAGCCTTCGTATTCGGACCTGGTTACATGTTTTCCACACGCTTCGCAGGTCAGGTACTTGTAAATGACGGCGCAGCCGATCATTTCTGTTCTGATCACATCATCGACTCGGGTATCGCCTACATTTACCCTGGATTTTAGAATAATTTCATCGCTCCCGCACCGGGAGCAAGTCGGTCTTGATAAGAGCTGCATTCTTACCTCCCCTGCTGGCAAACCGAATCTCCGTAGATGCCTACCATGTAATTCGCCTCAAATCCACCGTTTCCTGACCAAGAGATGGGTCGCCGGCCATATCAGGCGGATAAAAAAACAGGATTCCATGAGGATAAATTGACGGATGCGGAAAACTCCTGTTACTTGAATTTGCGATTCAATGGTGTTATAGAATTTTATAAATCCATGTGGATGATGCTCATGATCAGGACAAAAGTGCCGTCGCGCCTGAAGGCCCCCGTTAAACGGGAAGCCGCTGGATCGGGGAGGCGACGGCCTGTAGAGAAGGGACGGAGACTGCCACCATGCAAAGATTAATACGGAATGTAAGCAGCTTATTGTTCGTGGTCTTGATGGTTCTGGCGCCTGCTGCCTGGGGCGCAGATTGGAGACCCCTGCCGTCGACAGCGGACTACCAGTCGCAGATCGATCTTGATTCGATAGGAATATACGGCGTCTTCATGCTGAACCGGGCTTAGGTCCGCCCGCAGACGCTTACATCGGGCAAGACCTATTCCATCATGCGCGCCCAGTATTACGCGCTCTGCCATGAGGGCAAAGTCGCGTTGGGAATGGTTCAATACTACGGCGAAGGCGGGAAACTGACGCACATCGATTTTCGAAGAGACTGGTCGTCGAAGTTTGAGGCGCCGAAAAAAGACTCGGATGTTGCTGCAGCCACGGCACAGGCTTGCGACCGGATAGCGGCACAGTCCGGAAGCGCCGGGTCGGGGGCATTGAAGAAAGCAGCTTCGGCGAAACCGGCATGGAGGACCGTTTCGACCGGATCCGGCATCGCGATCACCCGAAGCGGGCTCATTTTGACCAATGAGCATGTGGTCCGGCAATGTGATACCTATCAGGTCATTCTCGGCGCCCGCACCCTGAAGGCCACGCTGCGGGCTGCGGATGCGGCCAAAGACATCGCGCTGCTTGTGGTGGAAGAGTCTTTTCCGCTGGCGGCGACTGTGCGAAAGGATACGGCGCCCCGGCTGGGCGAGCCGGTGGCGGTCATCGGGTATCCGCTGGTCCAGGTGCTCAGCGCGCAACCCAATGTCAGTTTCGGCCATATCAACTCGACGGTAGGGATCAAGGGCGATCCCGAGAAGATGCAGATCGATGTCCCCATCCAGCGGGGAAGCAGCGGGGGGCCTGTTTTAGACGAGGCGGGCCATGTCATCGGCATCGTGGTCTCCAAGTTAGATGCCCTCAAACTGGCTAAAAGCACCGGTGATTTGCCGCAGAACATCAATTTCGCGATTCGCGGCGACGTCGTGCGATCATTCCTCGAAGCTCAGAAAGTTGATTTCACCGCTTCGTCCACTTCCGCCAAACTGGAGAACACCGAAATTGCCAAACGCGGCACTGCGGTTACCGTGATTGTCCGGTGCATTCGTGAACCCGCGACTCCGGCACAGGTCCCTGCAGCCCCCCCGTCACGCTAACCACAAACATTTTCAGGAATATGGAGGGCCCCATGGCATACCATGAAATCATATCTTCCTCGAAGAAAGCTTCGATCATCCTTGTCCTTTCCATGATTCTCATCATCGGAACCGCGCGTGCCCCCGCAGCGTCTAACCTGACGTACCAGCGAGACTATGCCTACCAGGCCTCTGAAGCGGACAGCAAGCTCTCCTGCCGGACCATCGCCCTTGAGCAAGTAAAGAGACTTTTACTTGAAGAATTGGGAACTTATATGGAAAGTCAGACGGAGGTTAAAAATTATCAAGTCTCGCGGGATCAGATTATCGCCATTACTGCCGGCATCGTGAGAGCGGAGGTTCTAAACGAAAAATGGGACGGTAAAACGTATATCATTATTGCAAAGATTACCGCCGATCCCAATCAGGTCGCCAAAGCCATTGACGAGCTTCGAAAGGAAAGGCAGAGCCTGATTGAACTGGAGGAGTCCAGGAAAAAGTCGGAGGAGTTGCTCAAGGAAATTGAGAAGCTCCGGGCGGAATTGAAGTCCTCGAAGGGAGGGCCGCGGATACAGGATCAGAAGGACTATACGGCGGCTGTACAGAAACTCAGCGCCGTCGACTGGTTCAAGGAAGGCTATGCCCTGGCTGAATCAAGGAAATATCGGGAGGCCATCAGTTTCTATGACAAGGCCATCGATGCCGATCCAAATTATGCCAATGCCTATAGTGTACGGGGATTTGCATACCACAGGATTAAAGATTATCAGCAGTCATTAAAAGACGTGAATCGCGCCCTCGAGTTGAAGCCTGAATATCCCGCCGCGCTGTCAAACCGAGCCCAGACATTGGTTGCCATGAAGAAATACGACAGGGCATTAACGGATATTAACAGGGCCATTGAACTCAATCCCGATTTTGCAAGGGCATATAATGTAAGAGCATTTATTTATCTCAATCTGAAGAATAATCTGAAGGCCTTTGAGGACAGCAATAAAGCGATCGAGTTAAACCCGAATTCTTCTTATGCCTATTCGACTCGCGCCACTGCTCACAGAAATATGAAACGTTATGAAGAGGCATTTAAAGATTATCAGAAATCAATCGAGATGGATCCCGAAAATCCCGATCCCTATCAAAGTCGAAGCCTGGCATACATTCATCTGATGAAATACGACGAGGCAATGCGAGATTTAAACAAAGCATTGGAGCTTGATTCAGGTCGCGCATTAGCCCTGTATCGACGCGGATTGGTCTATAGTCAGTTAAACGATTATGAAGGGGCCGTCCGGGATTTATCAAAAGCAATTGAATTGGAAAAGGATAATGCCGATACCTATTATCAGCGTTCGCTCTGCTTTAAAAAGATCGGTAAAACAGAGGAATCCGCAAGAGACTTGAAGAGGGCCGCGCAACTCGGTCATGTTCGAGCCCGGCAGGCAATCAGGGATAAGAAATCATTGCCCGACGAGGATGATGGGTAATCTTTTTCAGATGAAGGGCGCCGGAAGGCGGCTGTGGCTTGAATTCGTCATGCAGTGGTGTTATAGGCCCTCGCAAATTCATCTACGCAGGTGATGTCACCCATGAACAAGACAAAAGTTATGGCGCTGTGGCGCGACGAAAAAATGAATGAGGAGGAAGCCCGGATTCTGAGAACGCCCTGTGCGGAAATCCCCGCACCCTTTGGCCCGGAGAGCCGGCGGGACACTCAGTTGTTGCTGGAATCTTTCCTGGAGAGAGACGACGCGTTGGGGCTGGCCGCCCCGCAGATCGGCATCAGCAAACGCGTGATTGTTTTCCGCAACAAGAACTTTGATATCAAGGGTCGATTAAACCTTGCGGATTGCGATATTCTGATCAATCCGCGCATCACCCAGGCCCGGGGAGAGCCGGTCAAGGGCCTGGAGGGCTGCCTCTCCTGCCCGGATCTACAGGTGGAGATCGATCGTTTCCCCGAGATCAAGGTTCGGGCCCTTGACCGGGAGGGCCGGAAAATCAGTCGGCGTTACACGGATTTTCTCGCCCGGGTCGTTCAGCACGAAATGGATCACCTTGACGGGAAGCTCATCGTGGATTACGAAGGCGCCGCCTACGTGCCTGAGAAGAACAAAGGTTTTTTCGACCGTATGTTCAAGAAAACGTAAGAGCTGGTCCGTAAATAACGTTACTATCTCAGATGGCTTTGCGCCAGGTGAGTCGATGCTCCAGCCAGCGCGACAGCGTCGTGAAGGCAAAGCAGATAATGAAATAAATTACAGAAATGAAGAGAAAGATTTCTGCCGGGTAGATCATGGTCCGGTTGTTGACCTGGGTGGCCACATGGGTCAGCTCTGAGACGCCGACGATAAAAGCCAGCGACGTGTCCTTGATCATCGATACGAACTGGTTCACAAAAGACGGGATCATGTTTCGGAGCGCCTGGGGCAGAATCACAAAAACCATGAC
>CAYXQK010000251.1:0-3361 GCA_964467445.1 uncultured Syntrophaceae bacterium | reverse complement strand
ACCAACCCCCTCCTGCACATCAATCAGAAAGCGATCGAGAACCTCAAAGCCGTACGTCTTGGGGTTGTCCTTGTCCCCACCATAATCCATGGAAAAAATGATCATGAGGTTGGCGATATTATCCGGTTTGCAGTAAAAAATATCTCGGTAATCCGGGGCATAAACTTCCAGCCAATCGCGTTTACCGGTGCAGCAACCGATGATGATGTTAAAAAACTGCGTGTTACGATTCCTGATCTCTTAAAAGAAATTGAGAAACAACTGGATGGAGTTCTCAAAACGGAGGATTTCTATCCGGTTCCCTGCGTCATCCCGTTCTCCGACCTTGTCGAGACCTATACCGGGCGACCTCAGATACGGTTCACTGCCCACCAGCACTGCGGTGCAGCTACCTATGTGTTTGTCCAGACTGATGGTTCAATCGTTCCGATAAACCGGATGGTGAATGTGGATAAGTTTTTTGAATCGATCGAACAGATGACGGAAAAACTCAAAAAAGGCGGCACTATCAACAAATATGCAACCCTGCTGGAAGGCCTTAAAAATGTGCACGAGTCTGTGAAGAAGGGTGAGCAGGGGAACACTACGGAATTCTGGAAGATACTCGGCAAGACCCTTATCGGCCAGAACTTTGAGGCGCTCAAAGAATTTCACTGGAATGCACTTTTTATCGGTACCATGCATTTTATGGACCGGTACAATTATGATCTTGACCGGGTACAGCGGTGCTGCATCCACTATGCCACTCCTGAAGGAAAACTTATACCTTTCTGTACCTACAACAGCGGACCGGTCTATCGGGAACAGGTCTGGAAAAAATACGCACAATCAAAGGAATAATACCCCTTTTTCCCACCTGTAGAACCATCATTTTTTATGTATTTCGCACGGTCACAGATTCTTTGGTGAATGCATTCTGTCAGGAAAAAATGGAACGGGTTTTTCCTGCTGGAATTACCGTTAAGAGACAATTTAAGTAATTTTACAGGAAATATATAATTTATACCTATGATCAGGCATTCCATTATTTGTATGAATCATGGGGGTGCGTTTACATGTATTCACCAGATACTACCAAGTACCTTATTCACATCAGCCTCACTGCAGAGGGGGTGGTCGAGAAACCTGACGTAGTCGGTGCCATATTTGGACAGACTGAAGGGTTGCTCGGCGAAGACTTAGATTTACGGGATCTCCAGAGGACGGGACGTGTCGGACGTATTGACGTCCAGATAACCAGCAAAAAGGGCGAGACAAAAGGGGAGATATTAATCTCTACCTCGCTTGATCGTGCAGAGACGGCCATTCTTGCGGCATCCCTCGAGACGATCGATCGTGTCGGGCCATGCATAGCGCATGTAATAGTGGAATCCGTTGAGGATATCCGCGTTTTCAAGCGGAAAAAGATTGTCGAGCGTGCAAAAGAGATCCTTCTCGACCGGTTTGAAGAAGGAACCATTGACAGCGATGAACTGCTGGATGATGTCCGGCAGAGTATCCGGATTGAAAAGATCGGATCTGTCGGGGAGGAAAGAGTCCCGGCAGGCCCGAATGTCCTGGACTCGGATGCCATTATTATCGTTGAAGGCAGGGCTGATGTTCTGAATCTTCTCCGGTACGGGATAAAAAATGCTGTTGCCGTTGAAGGAACGCATATTCCCAAAATTGTAGAAGAGCTGTGTGAGAAGAAGACTGCCACCGCTTTCTTTGACGGGGATCGCGGGGGTGACCTGATCCTGCGGGAGCTTCTGCAGGTTGCCGATATCGATTTTGTTGCGTTTTCTCCGAAAGGTAAAAGCGTGGAAGATATGGCCAGAAAGGAGGTCATCAAGACCCTGCGCAACAAAGTGCCGGTTGAGTACATCAGGGACCAGTATTTTGAAGATACCGAAGAACTTCCGGCAGAGGGCCGGAAACCCCGTGCTTCTGGTGAAGACACTGAGAAATCGGAGAGAAAGGCAAAGCCTTCTGCTGGTTCAAAAAGGTCAAGGGAAGAAAATAAGGGACCGCTTACCCTCCGGGATCACATCGATGATGTGAAGGGACACAGCCTTGCCCGATTTCTCACCGATGACCTGACCGTGATACAGGAACTGAAATCCGATGATGTGGAGCAGGCGGTCGAGACCGTGGATAGTTCAGTTACCGGGCTGGTAGTCGACCGGGCTGTCGATCAGAAACTCCTCGACCGGCTGGTCGGGAAGGGACTCTCCTATGTGGCGGCGAAAGATTTCAAGGGAATAATCAAGCGCCCGTTATCGATCCGGCTGATGAAAATGGGGTCATAGTACCATCGGGCATATGTATTTATGTTGCTTAAAACTACGTTAATGTCCGGAGTGGTAGGATGCACAAAGAGGAACTGATCAACCTTCACCAGATGCTCTATGATGTGAAGGTATATTTTGAAGGACTAAATCCTGAACTCAAATTTGCCCAATACAATGCATTAAAGATCACACCCTCCCAGCAACACAAGAGCAAGATGGAGCACAAACATGCGATCTTTGTACTGGGGACAGAGATCGCCAATGCTATGAAAGAGGTGGATTACTCCTCCTCAAGCAGGATATCGGCACGAATGAAGGAGCTTGCCGATAAAACGCTCAAAGAGATGGAATATCCATAAATTTTTCTGCATTTTTAAAAAACAAGCTGCCTGGTACTATCCCTCTGGTATCAGCTGATCAGCACGTGATTCATTCAGGACAATTTTATAAAACTCAGGAAGATACGGGTCTGGAGAAACTGGTGTGAACCTGTACGTTCACCACAGTACCATGAAAATCTTCTCCATACGATAGAATCCCGCTTCAGAGCCTCTGCGAGGCACGGCAGAGCAGGGGGTTGTTGTGAATTGTGCTCACCGATCCGCCGCGGGGGCGTCCCTTCAGGGGCAGGGAATCATCGTATCCGAAGCAAAGGGTGGCAACGATCCCCTTATCAGAGCTGGGTACAACGATTTTTATTGGATATGCTCAATACAGCTCAACGCTCATGGGGTTTCATCCCCGTTGCTATGGCTTCCCCAGACAGGAATACTCAGCGCAGGTGGGGTGTGGGGAGACAGGCACATGTCCTCTTCTTCATCGTACCAGTGCTGTATTCGTAGCATAGTACAGGGAATTCTCCCGATAAAAGATACGTTAAAATCAGATCACGGTTGATGATCGCTCATGCAGTATTTTACCGACACTGATATGGGACTGGATATCGGGGAGGTCAATATGGCTGTAGAAGCGGCATTCTCTGATCATGGGAAGGGACTTGTCCAGATGCCTCCCAAAGTGTATATCACGCTGCCCGGCGGGGACTTCCGGACCATGCCTGCCTATCTCCCCTCTCTGGCTATTGCGGGTGT
>CAYXQK010000250.1:0-4805 GCA_964467445.1 uncultured Syntrophaceae bacterium | reverse complement strand
AATCCTGGCACAATCCGGCTGGTCCTCGTCGTATTTTCCGTACAATACACGCTGATCGTCCGAAAGAAAGCGTATGATCTTCATAATGTCAACCCCTTATTGATCATTCAGAAAATTTTGTTTCATCGATGAAAAATGGTTCGCAAGCGGCGAATCAAATGTTTTCCGCCTTTCCAGAGAGAACGTTAACGGTTTGTCATGGATCATGATCACATCTGGTCGTTCTCTTAGCGGAAAAGATTTTTGAGACGCGGCGAAGCCATTTTTCAAAGGTCTCAATGTTTTTTGCTTTTCATCCTATCCTGTTGTATAGTACGCGCAATTGCAGAAACACGCGGTGCATGATTAACTTTTGTCGCTGTTTGTATAAAAAATAAAGATGGCATCCGTCGTAGAAAATATCGGCCAGGTCGGTATCGACATGGGGCGCACCCTCCATGACACCCTGTCTTTTGCCTGCAGGGTGATCATGAGAATGTTTGATGCAAAAACCTACAACAGCGCCACCCGGGCGGTTCTGCTGAACCAGATTTATTTTACGGCGGTGCAGACGCTGCCGCTCTTTCTTGTCGGCTCGATCCTGTTTGGCTCCCTGTTGATCGGCGTTGTCTTTAAAATCATCATGGATCTCGGCCTGGTAAATTACCTGGGCAAAATTCTGGTCGGTTTGCTGGTTGTTGAACTGGCCCCTCTGGTTACGGCGCTGCTGATCGCTCTTCGTTCCGGATCCGCCATTAATGCGGAGATCGCTGTCATGAAAGTGAGCAGGGAGATGCGGACGCTGGAGGTCTTCAACATCGAAGCCATCGACTACCTCTTCATTCCCAGAATCGTCAACGGAGTGGTTTCCGTAGTCCTGTTAAGCGGCCTTTTTTCCATTGTCGTGATCATCAGCGGACTACTTTTTTCAAATATCTTCTTTGGAATGAGCGTTGATGTTTATACCGGCGTTTTACTGGACTCAGCCAACAGCGGCGATCTGATCCTGTCCATCATCAAGGCTGCGACCTTCGGGTTTTTCATTACCATGATTCCCATACGTTCCGGTTTTGCGGCCACAGACGAACTAACCAGCGTCCCCATAACGGTTTTACGGGGCATGGTCAAGGTATTTATCGCGATCCTGATCATCGAGGTGCTGTCATTATTGATAAGAATGATTTAAAATTCTTTGAGAATGAAGAGACGCTGGCGAACGATCTGGCGGCCTTCACAAGGCTTCACCGGCAGCGCATCGGGATGGTCTCTGAGGATGTGCCGCTCATCTCAAATCTGGACGTATGGATCAATATCGCCCTGATAAAACAGTATCATCAGAACCTGTCACGCGACGCGGCAGAAGGGGAAGTCATGGAATACCTGCACAGATATGGCCTTGAGACGATTGCCCACAAACGGAATCCCGCCCTCACCGCTGAGCAACGGTTTCGTGTCATGCTGCTTAGGGCAGCCATGGTGACGGAAGCCATTGTCGTCATCGACCGGCCCTTCCGGCTGCTGCCCGCAATGCAGGACAGCCGGTTTGTCTATGACAGCCTTCATGTCATTGCAGATTTATATGATAAATGTTATGTGTTTGATTATCTCTGGTTTAAAGATCGTTACAGGATAAACGATGGCGCGTAATATTCAGTTCAAAGTGGGTTTGTTTATTATCATTACATCTGTAATGATCTTATCTTTCATTGGCTATGTGGCGTATAAAAAAGGCTTCTTTGCAAAACAGCAGACCTACACCCTTTCCTCGAAATCGGGTGAAAATTTGACGGAAGGGATGCCCGTTGTCTTCTCCGGCTTCAAGATCGGCCAGGTTGATGCCCTGGAACTGAACTCGGACGGTCTGGTGATGATAAAAATCAAGGTGCCGGATCAGCATATCAAATGGATCCGTGCAGACAGTATTTTTATTCTGGAAAAACCATTGATCGGATCAGCCAGAATCTATATCGCCACAGCGAATCTTAATTCCCCTCCGCTGCCGGAGGCGGTTATCCCCCAGATCGTTGAGGTCAATGACATCAATGACGCCATCAAAAACATTAAGCCGATCCTGGAAAAAATCGGCAGTATTGCAGACAACATCGAAACGCTGATTGCGAAACTGGCGGATCCCGACGGTGATCTGACAAAAATTCTGAGCAATACGAGGAACGTCACCGTGCAGGCTGATGGGATCCTTAAAAAAGTTGACGCGATGGCGGCAAAGACAGACGAACAGCTTTACGGCAGTCAGGGCGTTCTGGCGCATGTCCAGACCATTCTCAAAGATCTGATCGTCAAACTCAAGAAAATAGATCCGGTTCTTGACAATATCCACAAGATCAGCGCCGATACGGCGGACACGACCAGGGATTTGAAGATACTCAGACAGGACATTGACGGCATGGTCGCTGACATCAACAATGTGGTGAATGACATTGACAAGCTCATTCCCCTGAAAAAGGAGACGCAGCTGAAACTTCCATGAAAAAAGTCTTTTATCTGATGGCCTGTTTTCTTTTGCTCGCGGGATGCAGCGCAAAAGCCGTCCCTGACTGGATCAAAACGAGCCACAATCAACTGGAAAGCTTTAAAAAGTATTACTTGCAGGGCAGGGATCACCTGGCTGAAACAAGTTTTTTTAAAGCGACCGAAGCCATAAAATCCAGCGGCGACCTTCATCTTTTGCAGATCGCCTATCTCACGCGGTACGCTGCGCAGAGCTCTGTGCTCGAGGGCTTTGATGACCTTGAGTATCTCAGGCTGGCGGCCGTCGAGCCGCATTCCGAGAATGTTCATTTCCATGCATTCCTGAAGGGCGCCTTTGACCGGGTGGATGAACAATCCCTGCCCCAGCAATACCGGTCATTTCTGCGCGCCTGCAAAAACGGCAAACAGGTGGAAATAGACAATGCGATTGCGGCCGTAGAAGATCCCCTGTCCAGGCTCATTGCGTCCGGTCTGGCCGTCCAAAAGCAGCTTTATCATGAGAAGACGCTCCACACGGCCATTCAGACGGCCTCAGAACAGGGATGGAAAAAGGCCCTCCTGGTTTATCTGAAAAAGCTGCGGGATTTTTATGCATCGATAAACGAACAGAAAAAGGCGGATGTGACGCAGCAAAGAATCGACCTGATCAAATAACCATGGCCGACGAAAAAAACCTTCCGATCATGTGATCCCCGGCATCTCCTTCTTTGATGACAGAAGACTGCGGGACTCGGGAACAACGCGCATCCAGCTGTTCCGGTTCCAGCCCGGATCGACATCGGGAACCTGTCTCTCATCGAGCGGGAGAAACCCGCACTTGCGTGCGAAATAGCGGTGAAACGCCACACAGCCGGTCAGTTCCGGATGGAATACCGTCACCAGCACCCGGTCGCTTTCCGCGGCGGCAATGTAATCCTCGACCTGCAGAAGCGCAGCGACACCCGGGCCCGTCCGCCGGATTTTTGGCGCCCGGATAAAGGTCAGGGGGAGAGGATCCGGAGAAAGCGTGGGGATTAACCCTGTGGCAGTGAAGCTGTCGAGCTGGCTTCCGAAGCTGTTGCGTTCGATATCCATATCGATCAGACCCAGGCAGGATGATTCGCCGATAATGCCATCGGCCAGAAGAATGGCGCCGGCGCAGGTTCCCCAGATGTTCATGCCCCGCGCAAACGCCGACTTGATGGCGTCGTCGATGCCGAAGATGCTCATTAACCGGGAAAGACAGGTGCTCTCGCCGCCGGGGATAATCAGGCCTTTGAGGTTCAGGAGGTCGGCCGGTGTTTTTACGGGGCGGCCCGAAATGCCGATCCGTGCCAGATGCTCGAGATGCTCTAAAACACCTCCCTGAAGATCAAGAACACCGATGGTTTCTTCTGTCTTCTGAAGACTTTCAGGAGCGCTGCAAATCGCCATCGCACGTCCATTACCAGCCGCGACCGGCGAGCAGCTGGCCTTCGGGGATTTCTGATATTTCCAATCCCGGCATGGCCTCGCCAAGTCCGATGGAAGCCTCCAGAATTTTTTGCGGATCGTTGAAATAGGCCGTCGCTTTGACAATGGCCCGGGCGCGCAGCAAAGGATTGGCGGATTTGAAGATTCCCGATCCGACAAAAATGCCGTCGCAACCGAGCTGCATCATCAGGGCGGCGTCTGCCGGCGTAGCGATCCCGCCTGCAGCAAAATTCACCACGGGCAATCGCCGCAATTCCCGTACTTTCATGGCCTGCTCGTAGGGCATGCCGTTGACCTTGGCAAATCCCGTCACTTCTTCGAGGGGCATGTCTATGAGTTGGCGGACTTCCCGGTTCATGGCGCGCATGTGGCGGACCGCCTCGACCACGTTTCCGGTTCCAGCCTCGCCTTTCGTCCGGATCATGGCGGCCCCTTCCGCAATGCGCCGCAGGGCCTCGCCCAGGTTGCGGGCGCCGCAGACAAAGGGAATGGAGAATTTTGTCTTGTCGATGTGGCACTCCTCATCGGCCGGCGTGAGCACTTCGCTTTCGTCGATATAATCGATTTTCAGCGCCTCCAGAATCTGGGCTTCCACAAAATGGCCGATTCGCACCTTGGCCATGACCGGGACCGATACGGCCTTTTTGATTTCCACGATCATTGCGGGGTCTGACATGCGGGCAACACCGCCCTGCAGGCGTATATCGGCAGGAACGCGTTCCAGGGCCATCACGGCCACCGCACCCGCCTCCTCGGCAATCCTGGCCTGCTCCACATTGGTTACATCCATGATGACGCCGCCTTTGAGCATCTGCGCCAACTGGACATTCAGTTCATATCGTTTTGGGTCCACTGATTCTTGCCTCCCTGTTCATCCGATGTTC
>CAYXQK010000249.1:0-3252 GCA_964467445.1 uncultured Syntrophaceae bacterium | reverse complement strand
TGTTAAAAGGGAAAAGGAGAGCGATTCCAAGGGTGCCTTTCAGTTCATGAAAAATATCGTTGAGGTCTTCAACCAGAAGCATCTCGGATTTGATGAGCGCGTGTTCTGGAACATCGTCAACAGAGTGATCAATCAATCGCGCAAAGGCGAGCAGAAGGGAATGGCTTCCCGCTATCTTGAAGACAACTCCTCTCTGTACGCCACAGAGTAGCGCGCGCTGCTGTTGCTGATCAGTTACCATTAACCCGCAAACCACAAGACAGAATCAGTGTGCTTGTGGTTTTACTTCACCATGAAAAGCTCTAATACCTACACGCACCACATTCTCCTTAAGCATCGGACCGGCAACCGGCCTGTTGCAGAAAATGACTACGCGGAGTTTTATCTCGATTTTATTCTCGGCCACGATGCCACCACCGCGCTGCTCGTAGATGATTTCAACCGCCTCGGGGGAAAAATCTGGGACCGGGACCGGGTGCTTGTCACCGCCGACCATTTTGCGCCGCCTGCTAATGAAGAGCGGGCGAACATACTGAAGAAATTTCTCGACTTCTGCAAAAAGGAGCAGATTAAAAATCTCGAACTCTTTTCCGGCATCTGCCATCAGCTGCTGGTTGAGCATCCCGCAGTTGTTCCGGGAAAGCTCGTTATCGGCGCCGACTCGCATACTGTTATGGCTGGAGCGCTCGGCTGTCTTGCAACCGGCATGGGCTCAACCGATGTTCTCTATGGCCTCCTTACCGGCACTATCTGGCTCAAGGTCCCGGAGTGTTTTAAAATCACCTTCACCGGCACGCAAGCGCCGTTCATTCTCGGTAAGGATATAATATTGAAGCTGCTTGCAGACCTTGAAGAAGACGGGGCGCTCTACCGGTCGCTTGAGTTTGCGGACAGCACTAAAAACGGCATCACCATGGACAGCCGCTTCTCCATCTCAAACATGGTGGTGGAGGGCGGGGCAAAGGCGGGCATATTTATCCCCGATGCAATAACGCAATCCTATCTGAAAGAAAAAGGTGCTGATAATTACGCTGCGGTCACCGTACCAGAACAGCCGGTGTATGAACGGGAGATAACGCTCGACGTATCCTCTCTTGCTCCGCAGGTTGCTATTCCGCCGCATCCGAGCCATGCAGTGCCGGTCGGCGATGTGGCAGGAGAGCATGTTGATCAGGTGTATATCGGCTCCTGTACGGGGGGGAGGGTTGAAGACCTGCGGATTGCTGCAGAAATCCTGAAGGGAAAAAAAGCCGCGCCCTACTGCCGGCTTGTGGTAATTCCTTCCTCAAACAGGATTTATCTTGCGGCCATGGAAAAGGGCTACATTCAGACACTCATAGAAGCCGGCGCTGCCATCTGCAACCCGAGCTGCGGCCCGTGCGGAAAAATTGATAAAGGCATCATTGCCGAGGGCGAAACCTGCCTTGCTACCTCGAACCGGAATTTTGACGGCAGGATGGGAGGAAAGGGCAGCAGGGTTTTCCTCAGCTCAACAGCGACTGCTGCAGCCTCGGCTATTGAGGGAAAAATTACTGACCCGAGAAAATATTGTTAACAGGGCGCGGATTTACGCTGATCTGAGCAGATAAAAATACTTATAATCTGCGGGCATCTGCGTCCAATGGTAACGTCTAACGCATGTTAAAAAAATCATTCATTGGAAACGCGTTTTTGCTGGGCGACCATGTCAATACGGACATCCTGCATCCGCCGGACTACTTCAGCCTGAAAAAAGACCGGATTGCTTCGGGGCTGTCCAAAGGCGCAGAGGATTTCTTTTCCCGGATGGCAAAAGATGATATTATCGTTGCCGGCAAAAACTTCGGCTGCGGCTCAAGCCGCGAATCCTCTGCCCGGTCATTTGCCTATAACGGCATCCGGGCAATAGTTGCCGAGTCGTTCGCCCGTATTTTCTTCCGCAACTTGACGAACCAGGGGATTTATCTCATAACCTGTCCGGGCATAGCAAAAAAAGCAGTTCAGGGAGAGCCGCTTGTTATTGACCTTGAAAAGCTTGAGGTAAGAAGCACGCATCAGGGCTGGGCGCTTCCCTGCAGTCCCCTGCCGGAATATATTCAACGTGTGCTGGAAAAAGGCGGGCTGCTGAAGTTCCTTGAAGAGGAAATGAAAAACAAATTAAATTCTTGAGTTACCGGCTCCTGAACTCATAACCCCTAAACTCCGCAACGCCAAAGGAGACCTATCAGTGGAACAGATCGATTTTCTTTTTGTGCATGTACCCAAGAAAAGCAGCTTCTACAAGCCGCTTGGCGAGTTCATGAACATCACCTTCATGCCCATGGGCATTTTTGCCATGTCTGACTACCTGAACAGAAACGGCTACTCATCGCAGATTATACATCTGGGTGTCGAATGGATTGAAGACCAGACCTTCTCTCTCGTTGAGTGGCTGAAGGATAAAAAGGTGAAGGTAATCGGCATGCCCATTCACTGGCATTACCAGGCATACGATACCATAGAAGTGGCAAAAAAAATTAAAGAGCGTTATCCCCATATCCTGATTGTTCTCGGCGGCTTTACCGCAAGCTTTTTTGCCAAAGAGGTCCTTGAAAACTTTTCCTGCATTGATGCCGTGGTGCGGGGCGATGGTGAAAGGCCGGTCGTTGCTCTCATGCAGGCACTCTCCGGCAATGCCGCTGATTTCAGCCCGGTTCCGAATCTTACCTGGCGCAGGGGCGCAGAGATTGTTGAAAATCCCCTGAGCTATGTTGCCGAGAAAAAAGATATTGATGAGCTCAACTTCACGAATCTCAAGCTTCTGAAAAATTACCCCACCTATGTGCGCTCCTTCAGCTTTCCCCTGGCGTGGATGAAAAATTTCTCTCCGGAGAAAAATATCAAGCACCACTCCATCGGTACCTCGCTCTTTCCCCTCGCGATAGGCCGGGGCTGCCCGGTGAACTGCTCATTCTGCGGCGGCAGCTACGAGGGGCAGCTGATTATCAGCGGACGGAAAAAGGTCATCTTCAGAGAGCCGGAGAAGGTGGTTGAGTCGATGGAGCAGGCCAAGTCCTACGGCTACCAGACCATGTCGGTCTGCTATGACCCGACGCCCAAGGACGACCGCTATTTTCAGGAGCTGTTCAAGCTGATCAGAAAAAAGAACCTGGGGCTTGACTGGTACTTTGAGTGCTGGGCCCTGCCGACAAAAAGCTTTATGGAAGCGTTCAAGGAAACATTCCCCGGCAAATACTCAATACTTGCCATATCCGCTGAATCATCAGCTGAGCG
>CAYXQK010000248.1:0-9022 GCA_964467445.1 uncultured Syntrophaceae bacterium | reverse complement strand
ACCTCCAGCATGTTTGCACGCATGTACCGGGAGAGGCCGGCGAGCCCGCCGAAGGCCGAGAGCATGACCGGCAGGATCAGATGTTTGATCAGATCCCAGAATGCCGCCCCGGCAGGCAGGTACTCGTAGTTCAGGGACCGGATGCCGGATACGGGCAGCCATCCGAGTTGCACGCCGAAGAGAATCATGAGCAGCAGCGCCAGCCAGAACGTGGGCATGGCAAAGCCGATGAAGACAAAGACGCTCGTCAATTTATCGAAAAGCGAGCTCTGGTGGACGGCCGACAGGACGCCGATCGGAATGGCGATCGCCAGAATCAGGATCAGCGAGAGGCAATTCAGCAGGATCGTGATGGGCAGCCGCTCCAGGATCTTGTCCGCCACGGGCCGGTGATCCGTGGAAAAGGACTGGCCGAGATCCAGAACCGCCAGTTTTTTTACCCAGATCCAGTACTGGTGATAGAGCGGTTTGTCCAGGTCGTACATGGCCCGCAGACGTTCCTGCGCCTCGGCGGATGCCCGCGGATTCATCTGGGTCTGAAGATCGGTGGGAGATCCGGGGGCCAGATGCATGACCGCAAAGCAGATGATCGTGATCCCGACCAGCATCGGCGCCATGAAGATCAGTCTTTTAGCGATGTATTGCAGCATCTCCGGGGCGCCTCACCTCTTAAGTCAGCAGTTTCATGGTTTGAATATTCTTCAGGCTTCGCCACAGGTGCTCCTCCGAGTGGGCTTCGAGCGTGATGATCGGCCGTCGCCGCAAGTTCCTGAGTTTTCCAAAAAGGTCGCTAAAGGGGAAGTTGCCCTCTCCCGGCGGCAGATGCTCGTCCGCGATCCCGTGATTGTCGTGCAGGTGAAGCTGGCCGGTCAGAGGACCTAACTGATTGATCCAGTCTTCGAGGGGCGCTTTGGCGAAGACATTGAAATGGCCGGTGTCAAAGCAGAAACAGATATGAGGGGAACGTAGGGAAGAAAGCAGTTCCTTCAGAAGAGAGGGATCCGTCTCGTAAACATTTTCCAGGGCGATGAGGGTATTCATTTCCTCGGCAAGCTTCAGGAAGGGCTGCCAGGTGGCGATGCTGTTTTCCAGCCACTGATCCTCCGTGGAGACGTAGTAACGTCCGTCAAAGGAGGGATGACAGACGATCGAACGGGGCCGGAAAGCCGGCGCCAGATCAAAGACCTGCCGCAGGCGATCCGCCGTCGCCTGGCGGATTTTCGGATCCAGCGCGCCGGGCCTCAGATCCATAAAGGGGGCGTGGATCGTCGTCGTCAGCCCGGCAGCGAGCAGCGTATCGGCGACTTTCCGGTAATCGTCCGGGCGAAACCGGTCGAGCGTCTCATGGCTGAAGCCGATCTCCGGATTGATGCGCTCCTTGAGGACCATCGGCAGATACCTGTCCCGCAGCATGTGAAAGGGCATATGGATCTGTATTTTTTTCAGGATATCCAGCATGTTGACCGCACCCGTCTGAAGTGGCGTTTTGTGTATCACAGGGGGCGCTTTTTAACAACCGGCAAATTCACCGCTTCGCCTTTTCCGTGCGGGCAATGCCGCCTCGACGGATCGGATATAGCTGCACGGCGTTCCGACCGGATTCCGCTTTACATTTTCCGCTCTTCAAGTATAAGGTTCAGCAACAGACATTTCCACAGTCATATCAAAAGATAACAGGGTGGATTTTCATTGACAGGGTTGAATCAATCTGTTACTGAAAACAATAGGTTAATGACAAGTAGCGCGTATCAGGCAACGCTTGCAGCGTTCCCCATCATTATATCAGGAGGTGTGATTGAATCAGGAAGACACGGAAGCCCGTGAACGGGTGCTGTTGTGCGTCAATGCCCTGTTGCAGAAAAAGGCCAGGGATCTGACGATTTTAAAGGTGAAAGCGGTCTCTTCGTTTACGGATTATTTCGTGATCTGCAGCGGAGGGTCCGACCGGCAGGTTCAGGCGCTCGCCGACGCCATCCGGAAAGACCTGAAAGAAGCAGGCATTATCCCCCTGGGGGTCGAGGGGGAGAAAATCGGCAAATGGATATTGCTGGATTATGCGGATGTGATTGTTCACGTCTTTTATGAACCGCTTCGCGAATTTTATAACCTCGAACAGCTCTGGCCCGATGTTCCCCGGATGGATGTGGACGTGAACCTGTCGGAACTGGCGGACCTCGATCCGGGAATGTAACGTTGAAGCGCTTTATACAGGGCCTGGGTGATCTGGTTTTTCCTCCGCGCTGCATGGCCTGCGGCGTCCTGCTGGACGGGCCGGGGGGC
Organism: uncultured Syntrophaceae bacterium; assembly: GCA_964467445.1. Taxonomy (GTDB): domain Bacteria; phylum Desulfobacterota; class Syntrophia; order Syntrophales; family Fen-1087; genus JAPLJM01. Next base: position 6,742 of record CAYXQK010000248.1, on the reverse strand, counting down.
GAATTGTTCTGTTCCTCCTGTTTTTCCCTGATCCGCTTTGTCGCCCCGCCGCTGTGTCCCTGTTGCGGCATTCCGTTGACCGGGGCCGGCGCCGATCACCTGTGCGGCGATTGTCTTGTTTCCCGGCCGCCTTATGCGATCGCCCGGGCGGTTGCCCGGTATGAAGCCGTCCTGCTGGATGCCATCCATGCCTTCAAATACAAGGGGAAAATCACGACCGGCGAAGTCCTGGGAAAAATAATGGCCGGGTATGCCTATCCTGATTTTTCTATCGCCGATTATTCGCTGATCGTTCCCGTTCCGCTGCATCCGAAACGGTTGCGGGAGCGGGGATTCAACCAGGCCGTCATCCTGGCGCGGGAAATCTCAAAACGGTTTTCCATTCCCCTGGATTTTCTGACCCTCAGGCGCCATGTGTTCACGGAACCGCAGGTGAGCCTTGGGAAAGATCAGCGAACGGCGAATGTCCGAGGCGCTTTTGTTGTGAAGGAGGGAAAAAAGATACAGGGGCAAAAGATTATCCTGGTCGATGACGTCTATACGACGGGCAGCACCGTCAAAGAATGTGCCGGGGCGCTCATGGCGCATGGGGCGGTGGAAGTGGCGGTGCTGACAGTGGCCAGGGCCGTTTGAGCGTCCAACTTTTCAGTGGTCTCAAAATGAGGGAAACGATGGGAAAAATTCTATCCAGGAAAGCATTGAAAAAAGAAATTGACCGGCTCAGGGGCGAAGGAAAGAAGATCGCTTTTACCAACGGTTGCTTTGATATCCTCCACGTGGGGCATGTGCGGTATCTGCGCGAGGCCGCAAAAACGGGCGATGTTCTGGTTTTGGCTCTCAACAGCGATGCCTCCGTCCGGGCCATCAAGGGTGACAAGCGGCCGCTCATTCCCGAAGGCGAGCGGGCGGACGTGGCGGCTGCGCTCGAATCTGTCAATTATGTCACCCTATTCGATGAGCTGACCCCCCTGAACCTGATCGAATATCTACAGCCGGATGTCATTGTCAAGGGCGGCGACTGGGCGGAAGAAAACGTCGTCGGCCGGGACGCCGTAAAAGAATGGGGCGGTTCCGTGGTCATTGTTCCTGAGACGCCGGGCGCCTCGACGACGAATATTGTGGAGAAAATCATGAGCGTTTACGGCGAAATCTGATCGGATGCATTTTATGACGAACTCGTAAAAAGTCCATTTCCCCCTTCCCTGGCGGGAGGGGACGAAGGGGAGGGGGAGGGAATTCCTGACTTTTTACGAAGGTGTCATTTTTTTCTTTACAAAGATATTGATTTTGTGTATGAGAATTCCCCCTTGGGACAGGGCAAACAAAGATTACGTCCGTTGAGGTTTGTATTTTGGCTATGAAACCCGAAAAACTGGAGCTGTTCAGGGTCATGCTGACCCAGAAGATCGCCGAGCTGTTGGAGGATGCGGGTAAGACTGTCTCTGAAATGACCGTCAGCAAGGAGAACTTCCCCGATCCCAACGATCGGGCATCGCTCGAATCAGACCGCAACTTTGAGCTTCGTATCCGGGATCGGGAGCGAAAGCTGATTGCAAAGATGCAAGAGGCGATCCGGCGTATCGACGAAGGCGCGTTCGGGATTTGTGGCGATTGCGGCGGTCCCATCTCGGAGAAAAGGCTTCTGGCCCGTCCCGTGACCACCCAGTGTATCGACTGTAAAACCAAACAGGAAAAGATTGAGAAGCTTCTGGGCGATTGATCCGCTTGCCCCCTGTCGTGCGTATTCCGGCGCCTCCGGGTTCCCGTTCCCTTTTCCTGCAAATATTCGTTGACAATTTCCGTCCGCCTCCCTTTAATAAAAACGTCATCTCTGCATTCCCAAAGGAAATGTCTAATCATGTTCGTCCGCGTGGCCGTCAATATTCCTTCCCACAGAACGTTTTCCTACGCTGTTCCCGAAAATCTTCAGAAGGGGATTGCCGTCGGCAAGCGGGTCCTTGTGCCCTTTGGCAGCAAAAGGATGACCGGTTATCTGCTTGAATCAATGTCTGTCACGCCGGTTGAACAACTGAAGGATATTATTGACATTCTGGATGCGGAACCCCTTTTCGATGAAGCAGATTTGAAGTTTTTCCAGTGGGCGGCCGATTATTATCTTTATCCTCTGGGAAAGGCGCTGACTGAAATCCTGCCCGGGGGGATTAATGTCCAGAGCGGGCAGTGGGTGTCCCTGACCACCGCGGGTGATAGGGGTGCAGCCGGCGATCTGTCGGGGGGCCAGCGCCGGATGCTGGATCTGCTGCAGGATTTTCCGGCAGGCCTGTCCGGAGAGCGCCTGAAAAGGGAACTGGAGCAGAGGGATATCAGCAGGGATATCCGTATTCTAAAAGAGAAGAACCTTGTGACCGTGGATGAAAGGATCCGGAAACCTGCGGTGTCTCTCAAAACGGAAAGAATTATTTCCCTGAACCCGGAGTGCTTGCCCGACATCCGGCTGACAGAGCGCCAGCGACGCGTCGTCGAATTTCTCACACAGGCCGGCCCGGTGTCTGCCGCCGTCATCGGAAAGATCTTTGATAACGCCGCTTCGGTCCTCAAAAGCCTTGAAAAGAAGGGGCTTGTATCCCTGCGGGCGCAGGATGCCTGGCGCGGCCCCGGCGAAAACGCCCGTATCGGCGTTCAAAACCGGGATATCACGCTCAATCAGAACCAGCAGGCGGCCCTGCGGGAAATCAAGCGCGGCATGGCCGGTGGGCGTTATGCCCCTTATCTTCTGCACGGTGTTACGGGCAGCGGCAAGACGGAGGTTTATCTCCAGGCCATCGCAGAAGTCCTGAAGGGTCCCGGCGGGGTGATCTGCCTGGCGCCCGAAATCGCCCTGACGCCGCAGCTGTTCAGCCGGTTTATGGAACGGTTTCCGGATCAGGAAATAGCCCTTCTGCACAGCGGCGTATCGATCAGCGCCCGTTACGATCAGTGGCGGCGGATCCACAGAGGCGCAATCCGGATTGTCATCGGCGCCCGTTCCGCAGTCTTTGCCCCGGTGCGAAACCTCAAGCTGATCATCGTGGATGAGGAACACGACATCTCCTACAAACAGGACGACCGGATGCGATACAATGCCCGTGATCTGGCGATCGTCAAGGCGAGACAGCATGCCGCGACGGTCATCCTCGGCACGGCCACGCCGTCGGTGCAGAGTTATTTCAACAGCAGTCAAAAAAAATACCGTTATCTGCATCTCCCGCTGCGGGTCGAAGACAGGCCCCTGCCGGCGGTGGAAATCGTGGATATGAAAACGCAAATGGATGAAAAGGGGCGGTCGCCGATCCTGTCCCGTCCCCTGATGCACGCCCTCGGGGAGACGCTGAATGCGCGAAAACAATCCCTTCTGTTCCTGAACCGGCGAGGCTTCAATACCTTCCTGCTTTGTCTGGACTGCGGCCACGTTTTTCAGTGCCTGAACTGTTCCGTATCCCTGAACCATCACGCCGCGGAAGGCAAGCTGAAGTGCCATTACTGCGGCCTGGCCATCGACATTCCCCGGCAATGCCTGGGCTGCCGGGGCTGCCGCATCCACAGTTACGGCGTCGGCACGGAAAGACTGGAGGCCGAGGTCAGAAAGGCCTTTCCCGATGCCCGCGTGGCCAGAATGGACAGCGACACCATGGCGACAAGCGGCGCGCATGGACGCATCCTGCAGGCCCTGGAACGATCTGAAATCGATATTCTGGTAGGCACCCAGATGATCACCAAGGGGCATGACTTTCCCAATGTGACGCTGGTCGGGGTAATCTCTGCCGATGGGGCCATGAACATGCCCGATTTCCGCGCGGCAGAGAAGACCTTTCAGATCCTGACCCAGGTCGCCGGTCGGAGCGGCCGGGGTGATTTTCCGGGAAAGGTCGTCATCCAGACGTTCAATCCCGACCACTATGCCATCCGCCGCGCAAAGGATCATGACAATGAAGGCTTCTACAAGGATGAGCTGCCCCTCCGGCAGTCTCTGTCCTGGCCGCCCTTTTCCCGCATCATCAATCTGCAAATGTCGTCGCTCCACAGGGAGAAGGGCAGGGAAGATGCCGGGAGGATTGCTGAATTTGCCAGATCACGGTGCGAGAGTGTTTCAGCGGCCGCCCGGATCGATGTCCTCGGCCCGGCCGAGGCCCCCATCGCCAAAATAAAGGGGCGGCACCGCTGGCAATTGCTTTTAATGGGAAAGGAGAGCCGGACGCTTCGCGCGGTGGTCAAGGACGTTCTCGCCGGAGCCGGACAAAAAAATCTGGATATAAAAGTGGACGTCGATCCCATGAACTTCATGTAGGCAAGTCTTCGACTGAAATGGAACAAAGTCCGCACATGACCAAACGCATCAAGAAAAAATACCCCCCGGTTCACGAGATGACCCCGTCCGAGCAGGTCGGTCTGGTCCGGGAGGTCTTTGCCACGATTCCCCGGCGTTACGATTTTCTGAACCGGTTTTTCAGCCTCCGGCGCGATGTGGCCTGGCGCAGGTTTGCCGTCCGGAAGATGCGCTTTTTCCAAACGATGAGGTTTCTGGATGTGGCGACCGGCACGGCGGATCTGGCCGTAGAGGCCGTGCGCAGACATCCCCCGGTCCGGGTTACCGGCCTGGATTTCGTCCGGGAAATGATGGTCGTGGGCGTTCAGAAAATCAGGCGCAATAAAATGGCGGATCGTATCGGCCTGATCCAGGGCGACGCCCTGTCTCTGCCCTTTGACGATCATGTCTTCGATGTGGCCGCCATCGCGTTCGGCATCCGGAATATCCCGGACCGGCGACGGGCGCTTCAGGAGATGAAACGCGTGGTCATCCCCGGCGGTCAGGTGATGGCGCTCGAGATGAACTTTCCGCGCCATCCGCTGTTTCGCCGGGTTTATGACCTGTATCTCAATTGCCTGCTGCCCCGCATGGCGCGCCTTTTTTCACGAAATCCGGCTGCTTATCGTTATCTTGGCAATTCAATTAAGGAATTTCCGTCACCAGACCAGTTCGCTCGCCTCATGGTGGAGGCGGGTCTGACGGGAATTGAAAAATATGCCTTGACCCTGGGGATCACCTATCTTTATATCGGCGTCAAGCCGGAGGTGGAATCATGAAACCGAAGATCCTCTTTATGGGCACGCCGGAATTTGCCGTGCCGTCGCTGAAGATTCTGCTGGAGCAGGACCAGGCGGTCATCGGCGTGGTGACGCAGCCGGACAGGCCGAAGGGAAGGGGAAAGCAACCGGCGGCGCCGCCGCTCAAGGTCTTTGCCGCAGCGCATGGGCTTCCCGTCATTCAGCCGGAGCGTGTCCGGTCGCCTGAGTTCCTTGAGTTATTCAGGCAGCTCGCTCCGGACCTGGTCGTGGTTGTCGCTTTCGGCCAGATCCTGCCGAAGGAAATACTTGAGCAGCCGCGCCGGGGCTGCATCAATGTTCATCCGTCCCTGCTTCCCAGGTACCGCGGGGCGGCGCCGCTCAACTGGACGATCATCCGGGGGGAGACCACGACCGGCGTCACGATCATGCAGATGGACGAAGGCATGGATTCCGGTGCTATTCTGCTGCAGGAAGAGACAGCGATCGGTTCTTGCGAAACCGTCGGTGAACTTCATGACCGTCTGGCTGAAAGGGGGGCGCAATGGCTCATGGAAACCATCAGAATGATCGAAGCGGGTACCATCAGGCGGATACCTCAGGACCATGCGGCTGCCACCTTTGCGCCCAGGCTCAGGAAGGAAGACGGTCTGATTCACTGGGAGGCGGATGTCCGGGCGATCGTCCGGCTCATCCGGGGGCTGTCGCCTGCGCCCTGCGCTTACACGTTTTTCGACGGGAAAATCCTGAGAATTTTTCAGGCCGTCGAAACAGACACGCCCTCATCGGCGCTTTCGGGAACCATTTCAATCTCCGGAAATGAACTGAGGGTGAGTGCCGGCAACGGTATGGTTTCACTGCTGGACGTGCAATTAGAGGGGAAGAAAAGGATGCTGATTCAGGATTTTTTACGAGGTTGCCGCCTTAAACCCGGCGACCGGCTCCATGTTTACTTGCCGGAGTAATAATTATGAGTAGCTCAATGAAGTTTGGCAGAAGGGGTTATGTTTGTATGGAGGATAAAAAGATGGTTCGCGAATTTAGTGTCATTATTGAGAAAGATGAGGACGGATATTTTGTCGCATCTGTCCCCACACTACGTGGCTGCCATACTCAGGCGAAGTCTCTGGATGTTTTGATGAAGAGGATACACGAGGCGATCGAGCTCTGTCTTCAGGTTGAAGAGCCGGAATCGAATACGTTTGTCGGTGTACAGCGAGTGGCTGTGACGCTATGACCACATTTCCATCCATAACTGGTGGTGTGAGCTGAGAGGTGTGACAACTGACTTGATGGATTTCTTTCTGCCGTGCTTATTGACAGCTTCCTGAACTACACAACCCGACATCTTCTGTAAAAGCTAATGATTTCAAACGGTATTCAGTGATGACAAAAAATATTGCCTTGATATTCCTTTTTAATCGCAATTTATCCTTGAAGCACAATAGTACTTGACAGTTGTCACGTGACGCGTTACCATAAACAAATGATAAAGACCTTTTCTGATAAACATACAAAGGATCTTTTTGAAATGGGGAAGTCGAGAAGGTTTAAACCGGATCTTCTCAGAAGAGCTATACGCAGACTCGAATATATTGACCTTGCAACGTGCATTGACGATCTTAAAACGCCACCGAGTAACCGCCTTCATTCTTTGAAGGACGACAGAAGCGGACAACAT
>CAYXQK010000247.1:0-8857 GCA_964467445.1 uncultured Syntrophaceae bacterium | reverse complement strand
CCGCATCCGCGAAAACACCCGCAAAAACATCAAGCAGCCGCTCGCGGAGGTCATCAACCAGAGCATCAACCAGACGTTTAGCCGGACAATCCTGACGTCTTTGACGGTTTTTCTGGTTCTCCTGACTCTGTTCTTCCTCGGCGGCGCAGTCATTCATGATTTTGCCTTCGCCCTGTTGGTGGGATGCGCGGTGGGGGTCTATTCCACGGTTTATATGGCCAGTGCTATCGTCCTGGCCTGGGAACACTTCCGTCCCTCCAGGACCAAGAGGAAACAATAAATTGTCCCCTTTTGAAATCGCCGGTCTGACGGTTTTTATGCTGATCCTTTTTTTGGGCGTTTTTCTCACCGTTTTCGGGTTGCCGGGCACGGTGCTCATTCTGATCGACGTTGTTGCCTATGCACTGCTGACCGGTTTTGCCCAGATCGGATTCAAGGTGATTCTGATTCTGGTGGCGATGGCCATTGCGGCGGAACTGCTTGATTTTTGGCTGGGTATGATCGGCGCGGTCCGCTTCGGTGCTTCCCATTGGGGGATGTGGGCCGCCCTGTTCGGCAGTCTGGCCGGAGCAGCCATCCTGACCCCTTATTTTCTGGGTTTGGGGGCCCTGATCGGGATTTTTCTGGGGGGCAGCGCTGCGGTCTTTGTTGTGGAAATGCTCAAGCGCCGGAAGCTGAAGCCGGCCTTCCGTGCCAGTATAGGCGCGATGTTCGGAAGAATGGCCGGTATTGCCGTAAAGGGTATGCTGTCCGTCGCAATGGCCGCTGTCACGCTTTTCCATATTTATTCATAAAAGGGATTTGCTTATGAGTAAAACAAAATCCAAGATTATTGAATATGCAGAGGCGATCATCATTGCAATCCTGGTCGCTTTTTTTATCAGAACCTTTGTGGTCCAAGCCTTCAAGATTCCTTCCGGTTCGATGAAGCCGACCCTGCTGATCGGCGATCATCTCCTGGTGAATAAATTTATCTATGGCGTCAAGATTCCCTTTGTCCGGAAGACGCTGATTTCCATCAGCGAGCCGAAGCGGGGGGATGTGCTGGTCTTTATCTATCCGGAAGACCGCTCCAAGGATTTTATCAAGCGTGTGGTCGGCGTCGGCGGTGACACCATCGAAATCAGGAATAAAAAAATCTTCCTGAACGGACTTCCCCACAACGATCCCCATGGCGTTTATGTGGACGATTTCATTATTCCGGGGTCCATCCAGCCGCGCGATAATTTTGGCCCCTTCAAGGTTCCCCAGGGCGCCCTGTTCACCATGGGAGACAACCGGGACCAGAGCTACGACAGCCGGTTCTGGGGGGTCGTGGACATGAAGGATGTTTTAGGCAAGGCGATGATCATTTACTGGTCCTGGAACAGCGAAGCCGGCAATGTCCGCTGGAACCGGCTCCTCAGCCTGCTCCATTAGCAGGGGCGCCCCCTTTGGAAGGCGGCGACAGGAATGAATGCAGGTTTTTTTGACGGCTTTGATTTGGCTTGACACAGGGAGATGTTTCGATGTAAACAGACGAGCAGCACCCAGTGAAGACAGGTGGCCTTTTAACGTGATCCGGAGAGATCATGAAAGGAAACGGATGTGGAACAAAAAACTGAAACAGCATTGATTTGGTGAGCCTTCCCATGAATACGGGAAGGTTTTTTTTTGAGGTTGCAGGCCCATGAATGTGAAAAAAGTGGTCATGGATGCAGACGGGATCGACCGGTCGCTGACGCGGGTCGCTTACGAGCTTCTCGAAAAGAACAAGGGTGTCGAGGACATGGTGCTCGTGGGCATTCAGACCGGCGGTGTCTTTCTTGCTGAGAGACTGAAAAAAAAGATAAGCCGGATTGAAGGGGCGGAGATCCCCATGGGGGTTCTGGATATTACCCTCTACCGGGATGACCTGCGGACAAGCAATAAAAAACCGCGGATGGGAAAGACGGACATCCCCTTTTCCCTGGACAACAGAAAGGTCATCCTCATCGATGACGTCCTTTTTACCGGGCGGACAATCCGGGCGGCCATGGATGCCCTGATTGACTTTGGGCGGCCGAAACTCATTCAACTGGCCGTGCTGATCGACCGCGGGCACCGGGAACTACCGATCCGGGCCGATTTTGTCGGCAAAAACCTGCCTTCTTCTCTCTGGGAGGCGGTAACGGTGAGTCTGGAGGAGAAAAGCGGCCGGGATGAGGTCACCATCGAAGAAAACGTTTAACAGGATGATGTCATGAGACTGACGAAAAAAGATCTTCTGGGGATTCAGGAACTCACGGTTGATGAAATCAATCTGATTCTGGATACGGCGGAATCCTTCATCGAAGTGTCGACGCGGGAAATCAAGAAAGTTCCCACCCTGCGCGGGAAGACGATCATCAACCTCTTTATGGAACCCAGCACCCGGACGCGGACGTCCTTTGAGATTGCCGGAAAGCGGCTGAGTGCGGACACGATCAACATTTCCGCGTCCACCAGCAGCGCCGTCAAGGGGGAGACGCTCATCGACATGGCCCGGAATCTGGAGGCCATGAATCCGGATGTTATTGTGATCCGCCACAGCGCCTCCGGGGCGCCCCATCTGCTGGCGAAACTGCTCAGACAATCCATCATCAACGCCGGAGACGGCGCCCATGAACATCCCACCCAGGCCCTGCTGGATATGATGACCATCCGGGCGAAAAAAGGCAGAATCGCCGGCCTGAAGGTGGCCATTGTGGGCGACATCGCCCACAGCCGGGTGGCCCGGTCCAACATCTACGGTCTGACCCGGATGGGGGCGCAGGTGACCGTGGCCGGACCGGCGACGATGCTTCCCCGGTTCATCGAGCAGATGGGGGTGATGGTGCACCATCACATCGAGGATGCCATCCGGGACGCCGACATCGTCATGATGCTCCGGATCCAGACGGAACGGGAGCACCAAAATATTTTCCCCTCCCTGCGTGAATATGCGAAATATTTCGGTTTGAACCGGAAGAACATCCGGCTGGCCAACGATGAGGTGCTGGTCATGCATCCGGGCCCGATCAACCGGGGGATCGAGATTGCCCCGGATATTGCAGACGGACCGGCTTCCGTGATTCTGGAGCAGGTGACCAACGGCGTGGCGGTCCGGATGGCATTGCTTTACTTATTAACGGGAGGAAAATCATGATGAGCCGTTCCGGTTATTAAATGCCATGAGAACTTTGCATAACCGGTGAAAAATGGTTCGCAAGCGGCGAATCAAAGATTTTTCGCATTTCCAGAAAGTAGACTAATTTTTTGATTTCAAACATGCTTGAACCTTATCATATTTCAAGCGAAAAAGATTTTGAGCCGCGGCGAAGCCATTTTTCAAAGGTCTCGCCAGAATAATATCTGACAGGAGTATGGAAGCATGAGACTCTTACTGCGGGGGGCGCGAGTTGTCGATCCTTCTCAGCCGATCGACGAAAAAATAGACATCCTGGTCGAGAACGGAAAAATCGTCCGGGTGGCCAAAAATATTTACAAATCGAGAACTCAAACCGAGGCCGACGCCCCCTCAACCCTCAACATCCTCGATCTGCGCGGGAAAATCATTGTCCCCGGACTGATCGACATGCACACCCATCTGCGGGAACCGGGATTTGAATACCGGGAGACCATTCAGACGGGATGCGAGGCGGCGACGGCGGGAGGCTTTACCGCTCTGGCCTGCATGCCCAATACGAACCCTGTGAACGACAATCATTCCGTGACCGAGTCCATCATCCGCAAAGCCCGGGAATGCGATCTCTGTCATGTCTATCCGGTCGCCGCGATCAGCCGGGGATCCGAAGGCGCCATCCTCGCTGAGTTCTGGGACCTGAAAGACGCCGGCGCTGTGGCTTTCTCCGATGACGGCAAGCCGGTCATGAACGCCGCCCTGATGCGTCGCGCGCTGGAATATGCCGCCTCTCTGGATATGCCCGTGATTTCTCACTGTGAAGACCTCCACTTGACAGCGGGAGGGGTCATGAATGAGGGATTTGTGGCCACGGAGCTGGGTCTGCAGGGAATTCCGGGCGTGGCCGAGGAGGTGATGGTGGCCCGGGACATCCTGATTGCCGAGTTCACGGGGGCAGCCGTTCATATCGCCCATGTGAGCACAGCAGGGTCCGTTCGCCTGATCCGGGAGGCCAAGGCCAGAGGGATCTGCGTAACCGCGGAAACAGCCCCCCACTATTTCACACTGACCGATGAGGCCGTCCGGGAATTTGACGTCAATGCCAAGGTCAACCCCCCGCTGAGGGGCATGGAGGATGTCGCGGCGGTCAAGGAAGGCCTCCGCGACGGCACGATCGATGTGATTGCCAGTGATCATGCACCGCATGCCACAACGGACAAGGACGTGGAATTTGAAGACGCCGCCTTCGGGATGGTCGGTCTGGAAACCTCGCTGGGCTTGAGTCTCAAACTTGTTGCGGACGGCATTCTCGCCCTGGATCAGTTGATTATGAAGATGAGCACGGCGCCCGCACGGATTCTGGGGATTCCCGGGGGAACCCTGAAAACGGGCTCCACAGCTGACATGACCGTTATCGACCCTGCTGCCGCCTGGACGGTGGATCGGGAGCGTTTCCGTTCCAAGGGCCGCAACACCCCCTTTCACGGCTGGGACATGAAGGGGAAAGCGGTGATGACCATCGTCGGCGGAGAGATCAAGTACCGTCAAACATGAACGCGCGCACGAGCCACAAGACGGAGGCCATTCTCCTGCGTTCTCTTGATTATGGCGAATCAGACCGGATCGTCACCTTCTATACCCGCGACTACGGAAAACTCCGCGGGATTGCCAAGGGAGCCAGGCGGAGTCGCAGACGCTTTGCCAACGCCCTGGAACTCTTCTGCTGTTCTGAGATTGTCTTTTCCAGGAAGGGCCGGGACGGCCTGGCCCTTGTTGAAGAAAGCCGCGTTCACCATCTCTTTGAGCAGATCCGGCAGGATCTGGACAAAACGCTGATGGCTTCGTATCTTATCGATCTGACGGATCAGTTTACGTTAGAAGACAAGAAGAGTGAAGAACTGTTTGATTTACTGTATGACTTTTTGAATCACATCGAGACCGGCAACGCCACAGAACCCCTCCTGCGCTTCTTTGAAATCCGCCTGCTCAAGTGCGTCGGTTATCAACCTGTTCTGGACCGCTGCGTCGCCTGTCAGGCGCCCTTGAACGGCGACGACACTTATCAGTTCCATGTGCGCGCCGGCGGTGTCCGTTGCGGCGCCTGCCGGCAGATCGGCGAGCCTTCTCTGCCAATGTCGCCCGGAACCATGAAGACCCTGCTCAGGAGCATGGATATGGACCTGACGAGAATGAGCCAGTTGCTCATGTCGGAGCAATCGGCCCGGGAAAGCCGGCAGATCATGATGCACTTCATCCGTCACCTGTTGGGCAAGGAGTTGAAATCCCTGCAGGTCTTCCATCAGATCCGTAAAATCGGCCTGTAGCGGATACCGATGTCGCGTGCCAAGAACATTTTTCTGCTTACGGATGGCCATGCGAGACCTTTGAAAAATGGCTTCGCCGCGGCTCAAAATCTTTTTCGCTAAGGAGATGATACATCTCAAATAGGACTGAAATCAATAAATTAATCAAATTTCTGGAAAGTCGAAAAATCTTTGATTCGCCGCTTGCGAACCATTTTCCAAAGGTTATGCAAGGCTCTCTATGCGTATTCCGTTAACGCCTATGCGTTGTTTTGAAAAAGCTTTTCATATTGACACCTTTTTTAGCTCATGTTAAGGATTCCAAGGAGAAGATTAAATCATTTGCGATGCGGCTTTAAGCGCAGGAGGTAAGCGTGACTTTTCAGGAATTGATCATGGCTCTGGAGGCGTTCTGGGCCGGCCAGGGGTGCGTGATTCAGCAACCCTATGATCTGGAGGTGGGCGCCGGAACGTTCAATCCGGCGACGTTCCTGCGCGCGCTTGGGCCGGAGCCCTGGAATGTGGCCTATGTTGAACCGTCGCGGCGGCCCACAGACGGGCGGTACGGCGAGAATCCGAACAGACTCCAGCACTATTATCAGTATCAGGTGATCATGAAGCCCTCGCCCATGAATATCCAGGAACTTTACCTGGATTCCCTCAGAAGCTTCGGGATCGATCCCCTCGATCACGACATCCGGTTTGTGGAAGACGACTGGGAATCGCCCACCGTCGGGGCCTGGGGGCTGGGCTGGGAAGTCTGGCTCGACGGGATGGAAATATCTCAATTTACCTATTTCCAGCAGGTCGGCGGCATCGACCTGAATCCCGTCAGTGCGGAACTGACCTACGGGATTGAGCGGATTGCAATGTATATTCAAGGAATTGACAATGTCTACGACTTGAAATGGAACGACCGGGTGACCTACGGCCAGGTGCATCATCAGGGGGAAGTGGAGTGGTCGACGTACAACTTTGAAATGGCAGATGTGGAAATGCTGCGGAGACTCTTCGATATTTACGAAGCCGAGGGTATCCGAACGGCTGAAAAGGGACTCGTTCTGCCCACCTATGATCACTGCCTGAAGTGCTCCCATACCTTCAACATGCTGAACGCCCGGGGCGCGATCAGCGTGGCCGAACGGACCAGCTATATCGGCCGTGTCCGGAACCTGGCCCGGCTCAGCGCGGAAGCGTATCTGAAGCAGAGGGAACAGATGGGGTATCCGCTGATCAAGGCGTCATGAATATCGAGAGATTTGCATAACCGGTGGAAAATGGTTCGCAAGCGGCGAAGCCATTTTTCAAAAGGCTCATATCGTGAATCTGGAGCGTTAAATGGGTAAGGAACTGTTGCTGGAGATCGGGACCGAAGAAATTCCCGCGGCCTTCCTGCCGGTGGCTGAAAAAGACATGGCGGAGATGATCCGCGAGGAGTTTGAGGCCCGGCGGATCAGTCATGGCGAAATCAGAACCATGGCCGCGCCCAGAAGATTTTGCCTGTGTGTGGCCGATGTGGCCGAAAAGCAGGATGACCAGATTGTGGAAAAACTGGGACCGGCCATACGGATTGCCTTCGATGAACAGGGCCGACCCACCAAAGCCGCCCTCGGATTTGCCAAGGGTCAGGGGCTCGCTTTTTCAGAACTTCAGAGATTGACCACGGAAAAAGGGGAATACCTTTCGGCCCGAAAGGAAATCGCCGGCGAGGACACCAGGAGGCTTCTGCCGGAGCTGCTCGCCCGCTTCATTCCTGCCATCCCCTTTAAAAAATCCATGCGCTGGGCCCATTTCGAATTGCGCTTTGCCCGGCCGATTCACTGGATCCTGGCGATTTACGGTGGCGAGACGGTTCCTTTCAGGCTCGAAAATATTGAGAGCGGGGACCGGACATTCGGCCACCGGTTTATGAGCCCGAAGTTTGCGGCCGTCAGTGACTTCAAGGATTACCTGGCCAAAACGAGGGAAAACTTCGTTATCGTGGATCCTGACGAAAGAAAAAGGATGATTCAGGAGGAGACCGTCAGGGCTGCCGCTGCTGTGTCGGGCAGGGTCCTGTACAATGAAGCTCTCCTGGAAACGGTGACGTATCTGACGGAATACCCGAGTGTGGTCTGCGGAAGCTTTGACCGAGAATACCTGAAGATCCCCAAGGAGGTGCTGATCACCTCCATGATGTCGCATCAGAAATACTTTCCCGTCCACGACGGGACCGGGGAACTTCTTCCTTATTTTCTGGCCGTCAATAACACGCTTGCCCGCGATCCTGAGGTCGTTGCACGTGGGAACGAAAAGGTCATCCGTGCCCGCCTGGCGGACGCGAAGTTCTTTTTTGAGGAAGACCGGAAAATATCCCTTGACCGGCGGGTGGAGGATCTGAAGAAAGTGATTTTTCATACGCTCCTGGGAACGTCCCATGAAAAGGTCATGCGGTTCCGGGCGCTGGCGGCGGCGATTACCGCTCAGATCCGGCCCGGTCTGAAGGAAACCGTCGACAGGACGGCCGTGCTGGCCAAGGCTGACCTCGACACACAGATGGTCTGCGAATTTTCAGAGCTCCAGGGAATAATGGGTCGGGAGTACGCGCTGCTGGCAGGCGAAAATCCCGTGGTGGCCAAAGCCATCTACGAACACTACCTTCCGGTTGCTGCTGGCGGCGCCCTGCCGGAAACCGATGAAGGGGCCATCGTCAGCATTGCCGACAAGCTGGACACGATCGTGGGTTTCTTCGGCGTCAACCTGATTCCCACCGGCGCCGCCGATCCCTATGCTCTGCGCCGCCAGGCCCTCGGCATCATCAACATCATCCTGAGTAAAAAGTACCCGCTGACGCTTACGGAATGGATCGAAAAAAGCCTGGCCGTCCTGGACGGAAAGCTCAAACGGCCACCCGGCGACACCAGGGCCGATGTCCTCGAATTTTTCCGGACCCGCTTTGAAAACCTGATGATTTCCCAGGGACATCCCTATGATGTGGTGGATGCCGTACTGGCCGCGGACGCCGCGAATATCGTCGTCGCCGTCCAGAAAATCGAAGCCATGGAGGCCTTCAAATCTCACGAGGACTTTCAGCCTCTGGCCATCGCCTTCAAGCGCGTAGGCAATATTCTCAAGGATTTCCGGGGAGGGTTGGTTGATCCCGCCCTGTTTGAGGCGGAAGCGGAAAGAGAGCTTCACGAGGCCTGTCAGGCCATTGGTGAGGTCGCAATCCGGCAGATCGCCGGCGGGGATTATGCAGGGGCCCTGATCCAGCTGGCCCGCCTGCGAAGGCCCGTGGATGCGTTTTTTGACGCCGTTCTGGTCATGGCCCCGGACGAAAAAGTGAAATTAAACCGACTGTCCCTCTTGAAAGAAATTTCCGATCTGTTTCATCGGATCGCCGACTTTTCAAAGATTGTCACGGACGCATAAAGGCGGGAAAGGCAACCTATGG
>CAYXQK010000246.1:0-11563 GCA_964467445.1 uncultured Syntrophaceae bacterium | reverse complement strand
CGATCATCCACCGATGATTGCCTATATCATGGCCTTATTTACCGGACTGGTCGGAGACTATGAATTTTCCGTGCGGATCGGCGGCCTCCTGTTGTCGCTCCTGATGATTCTTCTGCTCTATCGGACCTGCCGCAGGCTCTCTCCGGAGGACCCGACCGCCCCATGAACACGATTTTCATTGCCAATATCACCCTGCTTTTTTCTGCGGGATGCCTCATTCAAACCCCGGATACGCCTCTGCTGTTCTTCTGGGCCGCTGCGGTCTACTGCGGCATGGAACTCATCACGGACGCTTCGCCGCGCTGGTGGTATCTGTGGGGGGCGGCCCTGGGGCTGGGCTTGCTGAGTAAATATACGATGATCCTGATCGTCCCCTGTCAGTTTGCCTTTCTTCTTCTTTCCAGCAATCACCGTCACTGGCTATTCAGGAAGGAACCCTATCTGGCTCTACTGATCGGACTGGCGTTGTTTTCACCGGTTGTCATCTGGAACTGGCAGCATGACTGGGTTTCCTTTGCTTTCCATCTTCACCGCGGCTTCGAATCGAACCAAAAATCCGCGCTGCTCAAGCTCTTGGAATATCTGGGCGGCCAGGCCGGCATTGTGACGCCATTGTTGTTTGTCGTCTTTGTCTATTATTCCGTCAAGGCTCTCCGGATGGTCCGGCGTCTTTGCGCACCGGAATATCTTTATCTGCTCTTGCTGTCCTGGCCGGTCATTCTATTTTTCGGTTACACTTCCCTGCGTGGCGCGGTAGCCCAGCCGAACTGGCCTGCGCCGGCCTATATCGCCGGTCTTCTCCTCCTCGCTCTGATCTACAGCCGCTATTATCGTGAAAAAAAGCCTCACCGTATCTTTCTTGTCGCGGCGGCCGGCCTGGCACTTCTGGTCAACGTGTTGATTCATACTCACATGGTCTTGCCTTTTCTGCCCGTATCGCCACAGATCGACACGACCCAGCAATTCCATGGCTGGCGGGCGCTGGGACAAGCAGTGAACCGCCACATTAAGGAAAACCCTCATCCATCCGGATACTTCCTGCTGGCCGACCGGGGAACAACCGTGGCCGGCGCTCTTTTTTATACAGGGAAATCCTATATCGGGATTGATTTTTCCCGGCCTGAGCGCTATACATTTCTGCGGAGGCTTGAGGAGCTGAAAGGGGAAAATGCCATTCTTCTTCTGCACCACGTGAACGAGTCGGACCTGCAATTCTACAGGCCCTATTTCCGGGAACTCCAGGTGCTCGGAAAGCAGACCGCCCGTTTCCGCGGTGAGGCCATCGGGGAGTACAGCGTCTATCTGGTCCTGGGTAAGGACTACCAGGGCAACTGGCAGCCCCATTCAACCGGAGTAAAAGCGAGCTGAGGTATGGCCGTACCAAAAATAAAAGACGTATTCATGGATGTTGCGTTTCCGGTTGCCATCCTGCTGATGTCGACGTTTATTTTATCGATCATGGACGCCGATCTCATGCTGGCCGGGCGGTTTTTTTCCGCCGTTGAAGGCTGGCCCTGGAAAAATGCCCGTCCGTGGGTCGACCTCTACAATTATGGCAATATCCCGCCCCTGATCCTGGCCCTCTGCGGGCTGATCCTGTTCATTTTGAGTTTTTTTGTCCGCAGGATTGCATCTTCTCGGAAAATCGGTCTGTTTCTGGTGATATATCTGATTCTCGGACCGGGACTGGTGATTAACACCGTTTTCAAGGACCACTGGGGGCGTCCCCGGCCGGTGGAAGTCAAAAACTTCGGCGGGACGGAGAAATACCTGCCCGTGTGGGAAAGGGGAACGCCGGGGAAGGGCAAATCCTTTCCCTCCGGCCACGCCGCCGTGGGATATTTTCTTTTTGCACCCTTTTTCTTTCTGAGAAAGCAGTCTCCAAAATGGGCCTGGTTCTTCCTGCTGCTGGGTCTTTCATACGGAACCTTCATGGGCATGGGCCGGATGGTACAGGGGGGTCATTTCGCTACGGATGTCCTCTGGGCCTGGGGCCTGACTTATCTGACGGGACTGATTCTATCCTATATTTTCCGATTCGATAAAAAAGTGAAGTTGAGCTGAGATGCGAAAAACCATCAATCTCTACATTCTCCGGGAAATCGCCATCCCCTTTATCATGATCCTGTTTGTGTTGACCTTCGTCCTGCTCATGGGCCGGATTCTGCAGCTGATGGACCTGATGGTCAACAAGGGCATCGGTTTCATCGACATCTCGAAATTTATTATTCTGCTCATGCCGTCTTTTCTGATGTTCACCATTCCCATTTCCCTGCTGGTTGCCATCATAATCGGAATGGGAAGGCTCTCCGGGGATAATGAAATCACCGTCATGAAGGCTTCCGGGATCAGCATGTACCAGCTTTCCCGCCCCATCGCTGCGGCGTCCGTCGTGGCCTTCTTTATGACCGCCGTGATCACCCTTTTTCTGGTCCCCCAGGGTAATTACGCCACCAAGCAACATCTGTACAATGTATCGAAAAAACAGGCCAGTGTCGGCATCCGCGAGAAGGTCTTTATTGACGATTTCGCCGGACTCTTGATTTATGCGGAAACCATTCCCGTGGACGGCGCCTTTATGGAAGGCGTGCTGATCTCCGATACCCGCCTGACAGAGGAACCCAGCACGATCATCGCGAGAAAGGCCTACCTGATCTCGGACCCGAAAATGCTCACGGTTACGATGCGCCTGGAAAACGGCAGCACCCATACCGTTGACACCGGCCTGAGCAGCTATCGAAAAATGGATTTCAGCACCTATGACGTTAACCTGGATATCAAATCAACCCTATTTGATGAGAAAAAGCTCAAGGAAAAGTCCAGCGGCGAGATGACGGTTCTGGAACTCCGCGAAAAGCTTCGAGAAACTGGAATCGAAAAGCAATACCGGCGGGAAGTGGCCATTGAACTGAATAAGAAACTATCCATCCCCATGTCCTGCCTCATCTTTGGCATTCTGGGCCTCCCCCTGGGCATCCGGGCTCACCGGTCCGTCAAGTCGCGGGGCATTTCGATCGGCGCGATCATCGTGGCCGTTTATTATATGCTGCAATTGGGCGGAGAAGCACTCGTGCAGACCGGTAAGGCCAGCCCCGCGGTAGGCGCCTGGGCGCCGAATCTGGTATTCGGCGTGGCCGGTGTCGTTCTTTTTATTGCGACCGCAAAAGAAATATCCTGGACATTTCCCTCTTTCCATAATCTTTTCCACCTGCCGGCAAAAAAGAACGGGGCGGATGAGTCATGATGATTCTGGATCGTTATATCTTGAGAGAATTCGTGAAGTTGTTCATTTTCATGGTGCTGTGCTTCGTGGGCCTGTATCTGATCATCGACTTCTTTGAAAAAATTAAAATGTTTCTGAGCAACAGCGCCACCCCGTCGCAGATGGCCTCCTTTTTTCTGTTCAATATTCCTATGATTATTTCACTCACCCTTCCCGCCGCCGTTCTGATTTCCGCGCTGGTCACCTTCGGCGTCCTGTCCAAAAACAGCGAGATCGTGGCCATGAAAGCCAACGGAATCAGCCTTTACCGGACATCATTGCCACTGATCATCGTGGCCGGCGTCATCTGCATGATCGCCTTCCTGTTCAGTGAGCTCATCACACCCTTCACGAATCAGAAGGCGGATCATATCCTCAAGGTGGACGTACAGAAACAGCGGGAGCGGGGCAGTTTTAAGCAGAATCAGATCTGGTACCGCGGCAAAAAAGGAATCTATAACTTCAAAATCTTTTATCCGGAAAAGCAGCTGCTCCAGGGGGTCACAATCAATTATCTGAACCAGCAGTTTCAGATAACCATGCGTATCGATGCACAGAGCGCAGAGTGGAAGGATGGGCTGTGGGCCTTCAGCAATGTCATGATTACGCGCTTTCAGGAGGGCGATTTTCCAATCGTCGAGAGGCTTCCGCAGGCCCTGATTGATCTGCCGGAAAGGCCCGCCGATTTTATGATCGCACAAAGAGATGCGGATAAGATGGGCTATCTGGAATTAAGTAAATATATCAAAAAACTACAATCCGACGGTTACGACACGACCCGCTACCGGGCGGATATGCACGGCAAAATCGCCTTTTCCCTGGTCAGTATCATTCTGGTGATTATCGGGGTATCTTTTTCCTTGCGCTCGGAAAGAAGCGGCGGCGTGACGCAGAGCATCGGAGCCGGGATTGTGATCGGTTTCTCTTACTGGCTCGTCTTTGCCTTCGCCATGTCTCTGGGCCGCTCGGGAACGCTGCCGCCCTTCCTGGCGGCCTGGCTGGCCAACATCCTTTTCGGCGCCGCTTCCGTCTTCATGTTTCTGCGGGTGAGGACCTGATCCAATACTTTTTACGAAGCCGTCAGTACCGGTAATGGTCCGGTTTGTAGGGGCCATTTACGGAAATGCACAGGTAATCGGCCTGTTTCTTGCTCAATTTCGATAACCCTGCCCCCAGGCGGTCCAGGTGCAGCCGGGCCACTTCTTCATCGAGTTTTTTCGGCAAGGTATAAACGCCGGGCTTCAGTTTACCGGCAGCCAGTTCCATCTGGGCGAGGCACTGGTTGGTAAAACTGTTGCTCATGACAAAGCCGGGATGGCCCGTGGCACAGCCAAGATTCACGAGCCGGCCCTCGGCCAGAACAACAATGGAACGGCCCGACTTCAAGGTCCACTGGTCCACCTGTGGCTTTATGCTCACCTTCCGGCATCCTTTTGTGGTCTCAAGATAACGCATATCAATCTCACTGTCGAAATGGCCAATATTGCAGACGATGGCTTCATTCTTCATTTTTTCCATATGCCTGCCGGTGATCACGTCGCAGCAGCCTGTGGCGGTGATGAAAATATCCGCCTCCGACACCACATCATCCAGGCTCTTGACCTTGTATCCTTCCATCGCCGCCTGCAGGGCGCAGATGGGATCAATCTCGGTAACCACCACCCGCGCGCCGAAACCGCGCATGGACTGGGCGCTTCCCTTACCCACGTCGCCATATCCGCA
Source organism: uncultured Syntrophaceae bacterium (assembly GCA_964467445.1). Lineage (GTDB taxonomy): Bacteria > Desulfobacterota > Syntrophia > Syntrophales > Fen-1087 > JAPLJM01. The sequence continues at coordinate 6,579 of CAYXQK010000246.1, read as the reverse complement.
GACAACGACCAATTTTCCGGCAATCATGGTATCGGTGGCCCGCTTAATGCCGTCCGCCAGGGATTCACGGCATCCGTAGAGATTATCAAACTTTGATTTGGTGACGGAGTCGTTGACGTTAATGGCAGGGAAAAGCAGCTCCCCGCCTTGCGCCATCTGGTAGAGCCGATGCACGCCGGTCGTCGTTTCCTCCGAAACACCGCGAATCTTCTGCGCCACGCGCTGCCAGCGTTTCGGGTCCTGCTTCAGGCTGCATTTCAACCGTTCCATGATAATTTGCATTTCTTTGTTGTCGGTGGTTTTCTTTAGCAATGCGGGATTTTTTTCCACCTTGACGCCCTGGTGGATGAACAGGGTGGCGTCGCCGCCGTCATCGACAATCAGGTCCGGTCCGGACCCATCCGGCCAAGTGAGGGCCTGCTCGGTGCACCACCAGTATTCCTCAAGGCTCTCCCCCTTCCAGGCAAAAACCGCCGCCGAGCCCGCTTTCGCAATGGCAGCAGCAGCATGGTCCTGTGTTGAAAATATATTACAGGAAGCCCACCGAAGATCTGCCCCCAGCTCCTTCAGCGTTTCGATGAGCATGGCTGTCTGAATCGTCATATGCAGACTGCCCATGATTCTCAGGCCTCTCAGGGGTTTCTTCCGGCCATATTTTTTCCGGACAGCCATCAGGCCGGGCATCTCGTTTTCCGAGAGCCGCACCTCCTTGCGCCCCCACTCAGCCAGGGAAAGATCGGCCACCTTGTATTTCAGTGTTCTGTCAACCTCAAGGTATGACATGATTTACTCCTCCACTATGTTAAGATTTGGTCTTTCTGTAATTGGTCCGGCGGATTGACGATCCCGCCGGAAATAATCAAGGTAAAGGCATCTTCCACGGACATGTCCAGCTGGATCACCTCATGTTCGGGAAATATGACAAAATAACCGGAAGTCGGATTGGGGGTCGTGGGAACATAGACGCTGACGCATCGCTGACCGGTCTTCGAATGAATTTCATGAACCGGCTCGCCGGTCACAAAAGCCACCGTATAGGCGCCTTTACGTGGAAATTCGACCAGCACGACCTTTTTGAAACTGCGGCTCCGGTACAGGACCATGCTGTCCACAATTTTCTTGATGGCCATATGGATGCTGCGGACAATGGGGATCCTGTCCAGCAATCCTTCGCCATAAAGGACGATCCTGTTGCCGACGATGCTTTTGGTCATAAGGCCGCAGATAAAAATCAGCATGATTGTTACAATAATGCCGAATCCCGGGATATGAAACCCGATCAGCATGTCCGGATGGAACTTCCGGGGAATGAACGTGAGCAACCCGTCCATCATACCGATGAGAAAAACGAGGATATAGAGGGTCAGGCCAACGGGCACGATCACGGCAAGACCGGTCAGAAAGATATTTTTCAGATTGAACTGCAAAATGGAATATCCTGCCCTTCTAAAAAAAGCAGGCTATGGATAACAGAAGGCCCGCCATAATTCAATTGATTTTAGAATTCAATAAATAAAAAGGGGGAAAGCGCCGCAGCACCTACCCCCGTGATTCATGCTCGTCTAAAAAGAAACTCCCGTCTTACGCACTGACCTTTTTGATCTTGTTTTTTTCATCTACCAAGACGCACGTCGGGGCCCAGTCTTTCGCCTCGGCGTCGTCCGCCATAACATAAGTGGCGATGATGATAATGTCGCCCCTCGAAGCCTTCCTCGCCGCCGCGCCGTTCAGACAGATCACACCGGAGTTGCGCTTGCCCTTGATGGCATAGGTGGTGAATCTTTCGCCGTTGCTGACATTATAAATCGCCACTTTTTCATAAGGGACTATATTTGCGGTCTTCATGAGATTCCCGTCAATGGTAATACTTCCCTCGTAATGAAGATCGGCATCCGTTACGGTTGCCCGGTGAATTTTTGACTTCAGCATGAATCTCTGCATGATGATATCCTCTTACTGTTGCTCATTTCGCGGGATGCGCCCGTCTGAAAACCTTTCTCTCACTGCTTTGTGTCTTTTCCGCTTTGTGTCTCCTTGTCTCTTTTTTTAAATCTCCAGCTTTTCACCAAACACATAATTGTCGATAAGCCGGGTCTTCCCGACCCGCACCGCCAGCACGAGGACGCATTCCCCGTTCAGGCGCACCTCATCTTTCATGGTCGTGGTGTCACAGATCTGGACGTAATCGATTTTCGTATAGGGATGGGATTCGATATTGTTTTTGACCTTGCCGATGATTTTTGCCGCGTCCCGCTCTCCCCGCTCATACAGTTCCCCGGCTATCTTCAGGGAGCGGCTGAGGCTCAGGCCCGATGTCCTCTCTTCCGCCGTCAGATAAATGTTCCGCGAGCTCATGGCCAGGCCGTCCGGTTCCCTTGTGGTGGCCATGCCGACGATTTCTAAATCCAGATTCAGGTCCTGTACCATGCGCCTGATTGTGACCAACTGCTGGAAGTCCTTTTTCCCGAAGACGGCGACATGGGGTTTGACAGCATTGAAAAGCTTGGCGCAGACGGTCGCCACGCCCCGGAAGTGACCCGGTCGCGACAGCCCGCAGAGGTTATCGGTCACCCCTTCGACGGTGATATAGGTCTGATAGTTTGGCGGGTACATCTCCTGATTGGAGGGATGATAGATCACATCGACGCCCACACGCTCGGCCATGGCCCGGTCTCGTTCAAAGTCCCGCGGATACTGCTCGAAATCCTCATTGGGGCCGAATTGGGTGGGGTTCACATAGATACTGATGACGACGCAGTCGCCCCGCTTGCGGCCTTCCCGCATGAGATTGAGGTGGCCTTCGTGAAAGTATCCCATGGTAGGCACAAACGTTACGATTTTTCCCTGATTTCTCAGGGATTCCGATAAGGCCTGCATCTCTTTTGCGGATTTGATGATCTTCATGGGCCGTCACGCAATGGTTAAAAAAAAGCCTCCACGTCCTGGAACGGGAGGCTTTGTATCATTCATCCTGCAGCATCATTTTGCCTTCCGTCTCAGTCCGGAACCGGATCCAAGCGGTCGCGATCCCCGTAACAGAAGGAGATGGGCCTGTCAAGCTTTTTCTTTCGCCATAAAGCAGTTGGTCAATAACCCGAATTCCTCTGCACTCAGGGTTTCCGCCCTGCGCATCCCATCAATCCCCGAATCCTGCAAAGCCGATAACATCGATTCTGTGGAATAACCCGGCAGGCGGGCATGACGAAGATTGTTCACAAGCGTCTTCCGCCGTTTTGCAAAAGCCAGCCGCACGATTTTACGAAATAACTCTTCGTCCCTCACGTTGAGCAGGGGCTTTTCGCGGACCCCCATTTTCAGAATGGACGAAACCACTTTCGGTTCCGGATAAAAACAACTGGCGGGGACATTCAGCAGACGTTCCGTCCTGTAGAACATGGTTGTGATGACGGAGGGAATCCCGTAATCTTTCGTCCCCGGCCGTGCAACGATCCTGTCCACAACCTCCTTTTGCAGCATCAGGACCATCAAGGAAATACTCTTTCTGAAATCCATCAGCCGAAACAGAATCGGCGAAGAGATGTGATAGGGAACATTGCCTACAATTTTGAGCTTTTCCGACGAATCAGGTGGACATGCCGAAAAAAAGTCAAACTGGAGAACATCCGTTTCAACCACGTCCACATTGTGGAAACCTTGAAGACGCTCCCTGAGGATCTCAATCATGGATGGATCGACTTCGAGGGCAACGACTCGGCGCGCTTTTGTGGCCATCAGGCCTGTCATGATCCCGAGCCCGGCGCCGATTTCGACGACGGTTTCATCAGGCTGGATATCGGCAAAATCAACGATCTTGTTCAGAATATTGAGGTCCTGAAGAAAGGACTGTCCCAGACGCTTGCGCGGCCGGATGCCGCACGTCCTCAGAATGCTTATCGGCGTGGTCATCGTTCACTTCCCTTGCGCAGGGACAGGATCATCCGGTAGGTCATAAAATATGCCGGTATGGCAAAAAACGGCGCCATGACAAAGCCTCCCGTCATCAGCGGCAGGATGATCTGCCATCCCATGGACAGGATATTCTCCAACGAACAGTCCGTCAGGATCAGGTGGGCATGCGTCATCCCCAGAAGATACCTGCCCAGCTCATGCTGGCTGAAATAAAGAAGGGGGATGGTCAGGGGATTGGAAATCAGCCAGGATCCCAGATAGGCCGCCGTCAGGTTATGCTTGAAGAGCAAACCGATCAGAATGATCAGGGCCGTATGAAACGGAATCGTGGGGGTGACCCCGATGAAAACGCCGATTGCAAAACCCATGGCAATTGCACGCGGTTCTCCCTTGAGACTCAGAAAGTTGTCATAAAAAGCCTTAAGTCGCTGTTTAATGATCATCTCTGACAGGCGCCGAATCTAAAGGCCACCGGGAAACGGCATTCATATCCAGAGCGCCCCTCTGCCCTTTTCTCAGGAGATGTTCTCCCGCCACGGCAATCATGGCCGCATTATCCGTACACAAAATCATGGGGGGGATAAATACGTCCAGGCCCCGCCTGCCGCCTTCTTCCAAAAATTTTTCCCTCAGCCGGCTGTTGGCCGCCACCCCCCCGCAGATGACAACTCGGAATACGTCCACCTTCTGTGCGGCAGCGAGGGTCTTTTCCACAAGGACATCCACAATGGCCTCCTGATAGCTGGCCACAACATGCGGCAGTTCGGCTTCCGTAAAGGGGCGGCCCTGCTTTTTCAGAACCGTCAGGAGGGATGTTTTAACGCCGCTGAAACTGAAATCGGGGCTGTCCTTCATGGCCCTCGGAAAGGCCATCCGGCTCCTGTCCCCCTCTTTCGCCATCCGGTCGATCACAACACCACCGGGATAACCGATATTCAGGAGCTTTGCTGCTTTATCAAAGGCTTCACCGGCCGCATCATCCCGTGTTTGTCCCAAAATGGTAAAATCCTGAAAGTCCCTGACCAGATAAACATTCGTATGCCCTCCGGAGACCACCAGGGCAACAAAGGGAAATACCGGCGGCCGTTCCGTAAGAAAAACGGCGGCCACATGCCCCTCCAGATGATTCACGCCGACAAAGGGGATTCCCCGCGCAAAAGCAAGCGCCTTGGCCATGGACAACCCCACCAGCAGAGACCCTACGAGCCCGGGTCCCCTGGTTACAGCAATCCCATCGATATCATCCAGCTTTACTGCGGCATCATCGAGGGCCTGAAGGATAACCGGAACAATGGCTTCCATATGCTTCCGGGAGGCGATCTCGGGAACAACCCCGCCATATTTGCTGTGCTCACGAATCTGAGAGGCAATGACATTCGACAACAGCCGCTCCCCATCTTTCACCACTGCCGCCGCAGTCTCGTCACAGGACGACTCTATGCCCAAAACCAGCATGGATGACCCTCAATTGTGATTTTCTTTTACAAAATAACGGATTCTATATATAGAAGCAGCCGGTAATTGTAAACCACCTTTTCTTGCGGGCCTGGTGGAAACCTTCATGTTCCTATGGTTCGTGAATTTTTTTGCCATGAAGGATATATCCTATGGAAATCAAGACCGATTTTCTGATTCTTGGCAGTGGCATCGCAGGACTGAGCTTTGCCATCAAAGCCGCCGAGCTGGGCACTGTCGCCATTGTAACGAAAAAGGAAAAATTTGAGTCCAATACCAACTACGCGCAAGGGGGGATCGCGGCGGTTCACGACCGGACGGACTCCTTTGAGGAACACATCAGAGACACCCTTGCCTGTGGCGACGGTCTCTGCCATGACGATGTGGTCCGTTTTGTCGTCGCGGAGGGACCAGACCGGATTGCGGAACTGGTCCACTGGGGGGTCGAATTCACACGCGCCGGCGGCGGCGACACGTCGGTTTATGATTTAGGTCGGGAGGGGGGTCATTCCAGACGGCGGGTTCTCCATGCCAGGGACCTGACGGGTCGGGAAATAGAACGGGCACTGATTGACAAGACCGGCGACCGGAAAAACATCAGGATCTATGAAAACCATATCGCCATTGACCTCATCATGAAGTCAACCCTGACAGGACCCAGGGGAACAACCCGGGATCAATGCCTGGGAGCATACGTCTTCGACATCCAGCGTAAAGAAGTACACACCTTCCGGGCAAAGTTCGTGATTTTGTCCACTGGCGGCGCCGGGAAGGTCTATCTCATTACGACGAATCCCGATATTGCCACCGGCGACGGCATTGCCATGGCCTACCGGGCGGGGGCGCAAGTCGCAAACATGGAGTTCATGCAGTTTCATCCCACCTGCCTTTACCACCCGGACGCCAAATCATTCCTCATCAGCGAGGCGGTCAGGGGAGAGGGCGGGATCCTGAGGCTGAAAAATGGAACGCCTTTTATGGAAAAATATCATCCCATGAAAAGCCTTGCACCCCGGGATGTCGTCGCCAAGGCCATCGACCGGGAACTCAAAGTGTCCGGGGACTATTACGTCCTGCTCGATATCACACACAAAGCCCCTGATTTTATCAGGAATCGCTTTCCTAATATTTATCAGCAATGCCTCCAATATGGAATTGACATGACCAGCGACCCGATTCCCGTCGTTCCTGCCGCGCATTATCTCTGCGGCGGCG
>CAYXQK010000245.1:0-4625 GCA_964467445.1 uncultured Syntrophaceae bacterium | reverse complement strand
GTCATTTGATGCCCATCTCTCTACAATAAATTGATTTTCAAATCCACCGCTAAACCCAAATCCACCGCCAAAACAACTCTTCCCCTTCCTCAGAACCTTTCCTCCTTCAACCGGCGGATCAGGAAGCGATCGAGCTGGTCGGCAAAGGCCCGGCAGTCCTTCTTCCCGAAGACCGGTGGTCCGCCCGTCATGAGGCCGCCGTCCCGCAGTTCGCTCAGGAGATCCCGCACGGCCAGACGGTCCTTGATGTTCTCCTGTGTGTAGAGTTTTCCCCGGGGATTGAGGGCGAAAGCGCCCTTGGAGACAACCCGGTCCGCCAGCGGAATGTCGGCTGTAACCACCAGATCGCCCGGCTCGGCCAACTCCGCGATGCGGTCATCGGCGATGTCCGGCCCTCCGGGGACGAGAAGGCTTGAAATCAGAGGCGACGGCTCCCGGCGGACGGGTTTGTTGGCCACGAAGACAACGGGCACGCTCAGGCGCAGGGCGGCCCGGATCAGGATGTCCTTCGCGGCCCGGGGAAATCCGTCCGCATCGACGTATATCTGCATGGACGTTTTTTCCTTGGAAAAAAGAAAGGCACCCTTCAGGCGCCCAGGATCTCTTTCACCCGGCCGACGATCCCGCCCTCCAGGCGCACCTTGATGCCGTGGGGGTGGCGGGGCGATTTCGTGAGCAGCTCCCGGACGACCCCTTCGGTCAGGGCGCCGGTTCGCTGATCCTCTTTGAGGACCACTCTCACCCGTATGCCGGGTACGATGTCGGATCGGTTATTGCGGTTCATGACTCCGTCCTCTCCCCTGGAGACATCTTTTTGCAAATGTAAGAAGCTATAAAGGTCTCCAGCAAGCTGAGCGGAACAGCATAAATGAGAATGGCGCTGGGGAGTGCATTCAGATTCCAAGTGACAACCCACATCAAAACAAATGCCATAAACCAACTGATTAGTGTCGTTTGTATGAGATTGAATTTTCTGGAAATTGAATAAATTGCTATGGCAAATAAAAATCCCCAGGCAACCCAAATCATCCCATTCTGCGGGTCAGAGGGAAAAGTCATTCCGAGTGATTTATAATGGTCAACCCAATATGTTTTTAGAAGGATCTCATTTCTAAGAAACTCAGATGCATTTACCCAAATGCCAGCGAGTATTATTGCAATAATGCCTCGGGATTTTAGATTCATTACGACTCCATAAGTATTCTGTGTGGTATTCCTCAGCCGGGTAGTATTCACCCGCCGAAACGATCTCCGTGACAATGGGGTCCCTGAAAGGCTTTGTCTTCTGCAGTACCCCCTTCGACTGTTCCGCGAGACGCCATTGTTCCGTCGTGTGACAAAAGATGGCGGATCGGTACTGGTTCCCCACGTCGCAGAGCTGACGGTTTATGACGGTCGGATCGATATTGTGCCAGAAGACATCCATCAGTTTTTCATAGGCGATCTTCCCGGGGTCATAGAGGATCTGTATCGCGTCGGCGTAATCCGTGCCGCTGGCGGACACCTCCTTGTAGCTCGGGTTCTTCATCTGGCCGCCTGTGTACCCGGCGGTGGCCGAGACAACCCCGGGGAGTTTGTCAAAAGGGGCTCCATGCACCAGAAGCAGCCGCCGGCGAAATCATACTTGTCTTTGGATCTGATCAGTGGCTCCCCCGATACAATGCAGAATCAAGCATATCCAAGGTTAAATAAATATTCCCCCGCCTTTGCGTGCATATTACATCCAATTTGCATTCATTTCCAATTGAAATATTGCAGTGATGGGCAAAATGAGAAAAACAACCGTACAAAAAATACGCATCAACCGGATGACCCCAAAGCATGGTCCTCATAACCTTGAATGGCAGAAGACCTTGTGCCATATGGGTCAGGGTGAATGGGGAAATCTATCCATCAGCATAAATTCTTTTCCCTGTTGCAATATCAACGAAGCTGAGATAGGAAAAGGCGTCTTCGTCCAAATTGCATCCAGAAGGAAAACGCATGGCCCACCGAATTGAAATCGGCTTTAAAAGAGGCATCCGGGACGCCCTCGGAGAAAAAATAAAAAGACGCATCATCGAAAATCTTCATATCGCCGTGGACGAGGTCAGGACGATCGAGGCCTACACGATCGACGGACGGTTTTCCGCAAAGGACCTGAAAAAAGCCGCTGCCGGCCCGCTGTCCGATCCGGTCATCCAGCAGTTTGCCATCGACCGTGGACTGGCCGATCGTTTCGACTGGATGATTGAGGTGGGATTCCGGCCCGGCGTCACCGACAATGTGGGCAAGACCGCCCGGGAGGCCGTCGCCCTGCTGCTGGGACTGTCGCCGGCCGATGCGCCGCGGGTTTATACGTCGCGTCAGTACCTGATCAGCGGCCCGATCGGCGTGCAGGAGGCGGAGAATATCGCATCCAGCCTGCTCGCCAATGAGTTGATTGAACGCTACGAAATTGTCGGCGGGAAGACGTGGGATCGTCAAACGGGAATGCCCGCTTATGTCCCGCGTGTTGCCGGCATCGACGAGCCGACCGTGAAGGAGATCGACCTCAATGTCAGCGACCGGAAGCTCCTGAGAATCAGCCAGGAGGGGGTACTGGCGCTCAATCTCGACGAAATGCGGGTCATTCGTGATTATCTCAAAGGCGCTGCCGTTGTCAAAGAAAGGAAAAAATTCGGCCTCGGCCGGAAAATGACGGACGTGGAGCTGGAATGCCTCGCCCAGACCTGGTCGGAACACTGCAAACACAAGATATTCAACAGCTTCATTACTTACCGGGATGAAGCGGGTCAAGTCCTTCAGATCGACTCTCTGTTCGACAGCCATATCCGGGCGGCGACAAAAAAGGTCCGTAAACGCCTGGGCAGGAAGGACTGGTGCCTGTCCGTTTTTGTGGACAACGCGGGTGTCATCAAATTCAACGACGACTACAACCTGGTTTTCAAGGTGGAAACGCACAATTCGCCGTCGGCGCTTGATCCCTACGGTGGGGCGCTTACGGGCATCGTCGGCGTCAACCGAGATCCCTTCGGCACAGGGAAGGGCGCCAAACTGATTTTCAATACCGATGTCTTCTGTTTTGCGCCGCCCGATTACGACAAGCCGCTGCCAAAGCGCATCCTGCATCCACGCCGCATCTACGAGGGCGTCCGCGAGGGTGTCGAACACGGCGGCAACAAGAGCGGCATTCCCACGGTCAACGGCTGCATCGTCTTCGATGAGCGGTATCTGGGCAAGCCCCTCGTTTACTGCGGCACCGCCGGGATCATGCCGGCCCACCTCCATGGCGAGCCCACGCACACCAAGGAAATCATCCCCGGCGACCTGATCGTCATGACGGGCGGCCGCATCGGCAAGGACGGGATTCACGGCGCCACGTTCTCTTCGGAGGAACTCCATGAGGACTCTCCGGTGACAGCCGTGCAGATCGGCGACCCCATCACCCAGAAGAAGATGACCGATTTTCTGCTCATGGCGCGGGATCGGAACCTCTACCGGGCGATTACCGACAATGGCGCCGGCGGGCTGTCGTCATCGGTGGGCGAAATGGCGCGACTCTCCGGCGGCGGCGAGATTGACCTTCAAAAAGCCCCCCTCAAATACCCCGGCCTGCAACCCTGGGAGATCCTGTTGTCGGAAGCGCAGGAGCGCATGACCCTGGCGGTCGCCCCGGAGCAGATCGACGCCTTCCTGGCCCTGGCCGGGAAAATGGAGGTGGAGGCCACGGTCCTCGGACGCTTCACGGATTCCGGAAAATTCCATGTGCGTTATGGCGAGCAGACCGTCGCCTGCCTGGAAATGGCGTTTCTGCACAACGGCCTCCCCCAGATGCGCCTGAACGCCCGCTGGCAACCGCCGCGCCATAAAGAACCGGACTTTCCCGAACCGGCGGATCTGGGTCGTGCCCTGAAAACAATGCTTTCGCGGCTGAACATCTGCAGCAAGGAATCCGTCGTCCGCCAGTATGACCACGAGGTCCAGGGGGGAAGCGTCGTCAAGCCTCTGGTCGGCGCGGCCAATGACGGTCCGGGAAACGCCGCCGTGATCCGGCCTCTGCTCGATTCCTTTGAGGGGGTGGTGACGGCCAACGGGATCTGCCCCCGCTACAGCGATATCGACACTTACCACATGGCCGCCTGCGCCATTGATGAGGCCGTGCGCAACACCGTCGCCGTGGGCGGTTCTCTGGAGCGGCTGGCCGGACTGGATAATTTCTGCTGGTGCGATCCGGTCCAGTCGGAAAAGACGCCCGACGGCGAATATAAGCTGGCCCAACTTGTCCGCGCCAACATGGCGCTTTACGACTATACGACCGCCTATGGCGTGCCCTGTATCTCCGGCAAGGACAGCATGAAGAACGATTATCAGATCGGGGCCACGAAGATTTCCATTCCGCCGACGCTGCTGTTCTCCACGATCGGCGTCATGAAAGACGTCCGGAAAGCCGTTACGATGGATGTCAAAAAGTCCGGCGACCTTGTTTATGTCCTGGGAACCACTTATCCGGAGCTGGGCGGGTCCGAATGGTATGCTCTGCACGGCTATGTCGGCATTCATGTTCCGAAGGTCAACGCGGCAAAGGCGAAAAAGCTCTACACGGCCATGAGCAGGGCCATGGAGGCCGGGCTTGTCGCTTCCTG
>CAYXQK010000244.1:0-2520 GCA_964467445.1 uncultured Syntrophaceae bacterium | reverse complement strand
CAGAAGAACCAGCCGAACGTGATCATCGCGGTGGACGTGGCGAACCGCATGCAGTTCGATGCCGACGGGAACTACTTCGATCCGTTCGACTACCCAAAGACCGGTGCGGCGTGGGAGACAAGCCCGCTTGGGGTTTCAGCTGGAGCGGCGTACTACCGCCGGATGTACAAATCGCTGCTCAGGCTGCCGCCCTCGGCCGCGCCGGACGTGTACACGGCCGAATTGCTTCAGACCCTCAGCAGTAACAGCCCCCTGTACAGCGCGTTCTGGTCGCGGACGCGTCTGGCCGTGGCGCGCGCCGGGCTGTTGACCGCGGTTCAGGACAATGCCCGCGTCGCCCGCTTCGGCCTCCTGAAGATGCGCCAGTTGAACCCGCGCATCGGCGACAGGGCGAACGACGGGCCAGTGTGGGTGATGCCACCCGCCCCGCAAAGCCCGACCCCGTCGGGAGTGAACAACGGCCGCTGGCGGATCACTACCACGCTCGTCGACGCCGCAAACGGGTCGATCGGGACGCCCGCTGCGCCCGTGGTCGCCGCCGACGCGGCTGGGGCCAGTCTGTCGGTCGCGACCTACCTCAGCCGCAGTGTGAACCAGGCCCCGGCGCTGGTTCCCGCGGGGCTCGACACCGACACGGCCGTTGACGCCCCGCTTGCCAGGCTGATCGACGATGCACGGGCCGAGGCGGCGAGGCTGATCGCCGCCGACACGCAATGCCGCAACACCGTCGTGATTCTCGTCGTCGGTGGCGGCGAAGGCACCACGAGCGGCGGCGCAAATCCGGCGGCGCGCGCCGCCTTGTTCCTGAGTGTCGGCGGCCGGCGCGTGCCGATCTACGTCATCGCCATCGCGCCGCCGGACGACTCGCGCGCCACGCTGCAGGATGTCGCCAGCAACTCGGGCGGCGGGTACTACGAGATCACGAAGAGCATGATCGAGGCCGTCCCGCTCGGCATGCCCGTACCCGAGGTCACCAGGGCCGCGAACGCGGCGGTCCAGCATGCGTTTGCCGCCCAGGCCGACGTGAACACGGCGCCAACCGCGGCGCCGCCACTCGGGCCTCAGACCGAGTGGCAGATGGCTAGCCCGATTGTCGGCACCGTCAACCTCGAGAACGGCCGGGACATCACCGGCTCACTATTGCCGAACAGCGTCATCTACACACCCGCCGGCACGAAGGTCCCGCAGCGGGCGAACGTGATGATCACCGCGGGCATGGCCCTGCCAGGATTCGAGGGGCGCCTGCGCGGGTTCCGGATGTACGAGCCCGAGGCGGACCCGACGAAGCCGTACGGCTGGGCCTTCGTGACAGCGGGCACGCGTCTGTGGGTGTCGACGCTGCCCGCGCCTGACCAGCGGAACATCTACACGACGCTGCCCACGGGCGGCATGGTCCCGCTCAACGCGGCGAACGCGGCGCTGCTGGCGCCCTATCTCACGTCCATCGACGCCGCCGGGCTGATCCGGCAGGTCCGCGAGCAGCCGCTTGGCGCGATTATCGACTCGACGCCGGCGATCCTCGACCCGCCATCCCTCGACCCGCCGCCAGATCCTGAGTATCCGGGGTTCGCGGTCGATCACATCAACCGGCGGACGCTCATCTTCGTGGGGGCGAACGACGGCATGCTGCACGCGTTCGACGCGCGCACGGGCGTGGAAGTCTGGGCCTACGTGCCGTTCAACCTCCTGCCGAAACTGCGCGCGCTCAGGGAAGGCCAGCCGGTGGGGTCGTTCAAGTATTTCGTCGACAGTTCGGCCAAGATCGCCGACGTGAAAGTCAACGGCGCCTGGCGCACCTACCTCCTGTTCGGCCAGGGGCCCGGCGGCACCTTCTACCAGACGCTCGACGTCACGCTCACCGACATGGCGTCGGCCCTCTCGCCGGGCAACGACGATTCAGCCGCGATGCTGACGTTCTTCAGCCAACCGGACCGCATTCAGCACGTGTGGAGTTTCCCGTCGCGGGAGAGCTTCGACGCGTCGCTGACGCCGTACGGAGACATTAAGATCGGCGCGTCGGCCATCGAGAAGACGGTGGGCGAGACGTGGTCGGACCCGGCGGTGGGACAGGTGGAGAGCTCGTCGAGCGACTGGATCGCGCTGGTGGGATCGGGCTTCCTCACCCGCTCGCGCGAGTCGGCGCCGAACCGCTTCGGGGCCGCCGCAGGCACGACGATCGACTACGTCGCGGGCACGGCGTTCTACCTCCTCAAGATGCAGGACGGCACGCTGCTCGACAGCGTCAACGTCGGCAACGACGGCGTGGCGGAGGCCGTCGACAACTGCGCCGTGGCGAACGACTGCCGCCGCATGAAAAACGCGCTGCAGGCTGACCCTGTCGCCACGGGCCCGCCGAGCACGCGGTACATCACCAAGGCGTACATCGGCGATCTCGACGGCCGCGTGTGGCGGTTCAATCTGGGCCTCGGCACGACGGACACACCGCAATTCACGTCGGCGCCCATCAGGCTCTTCGACGCCACGAACACGCAGCCAATCTTCGCGTCGATGGCGTCGGTG
>CAYXQK010000243.1:0-3943 GCA_964467445.1 uncultured Syntrophaceae bacterium | reverse complement strand
GGCGTTGGCATATCTTACAACAACTTTGTTTGGAAAGAGGGGATGGATCCGAAGGCAGGGATGTTACGTCTCGTTGCGGGACTTGGAACGAGGGCTGTAAACAGGGTTGAGAGTGATTACCCGCGCACCGTGGCCCTCGATAATCCCCAGTACCGTCCTCATGCCAGCTTGGATGAGGCACGCCGCTTTTCACAACACGACCTCGATGTCCTCAATATTGAAAGCAACTCGCTCGAAACAATCTCGCTCTTAGAAAAGGCCCATGAGGGGCTCGATATCAAACTTGACCTCTTTGCTGTCAAGGACCAGGAGACAACGCAGAAACTGAGAGAGTTAGGCCATCATGACCGGGAGGCATGGATTCTTACCTTTGACAACCTCCTTTCCCGCTCATCTTTGACAGGTGTAATGCACCGCATGCTGAAGAAGCTTGAAGAAATATATGATTATCCAGTTGAAACAGAATTTACTGTCAATTTTACCCAATCCAATGCATACAGAATCAACCTTCTCCAGTGCAGGCCCGTTCAAACCAGGGGCCAGGCTCAGCGGGTCAAGATACCTGTCGACGTGGATCAGAAAAATGTATTTATCTTCCTCGAGGGGCAATTTATGGGTGGAAGTGTTGTCCAGGACATAGGTCGGGTCATCTTTATTGATCCAATAGCTTACAGCAGACTTCCACTATCAGACAAGTATTCCATTGCACGGCTCATTGGGAGACTCAACAAACTCATTAAAAACCGCGATGAGACACCTACCATGCTTTTAGGACCTGGCAGATGGGGCACCACGACTCCTTCCCTGGGTGTTCCCGTTCGCTTTTCTGAGATCAATAACGTGACCTTTCTTGGAGAAATTGCCTATACGGACGGTAACCTTATGCCGGAGCTCTCTTTCGGAACCCATTTCTTCCAGGATCTCGTAGAGACAAACATCTTCTACCTTGCTATCTTCCCTGAAAATCCAGAGGTGGTTTTCCACAGGAACATCCTCGACCGGTTTGAAAATGTGCTCGAAACGCTTGTGCCGGGAAATCAGAAATATCATGATGTTATAAAGGTATATGAAGCAGGCAAACAGGGCCTCCGAATTATGGCAGACATTGTTTCACAGAAGCTGATCTGTTTTATTAGCAACAGTTAAGCGTTGACAGTTCGGGGTTAGGAGTGAGGATAGCACCTACATAGGTGGTACGCTAGTCTGCAAGGAAACCTAAAGATTACCAGTAGTAACGTTATGACAAGGTGGTTTCAAGAAGGTAACTCAGAGACCAATCCCCGTGTTAGACCCAAAGCCCTACAGAGAAATGTCACGCCAAATGGTATATCTTGTGAAAAGATAGAAGTAAATGTTACATTAAAGCACTTTGGGTCGCTGCGATCAGTTTGCGGCTCTCATTTACACAGCGGATTGTCGCATTAAGAGTATAGGAGGTAAGAAGAATGAAGCACACGATAAAAATCTGTTCAATCTTGTTTTCCGTTTTTGTTGCACTGACAATGGTCGCAGGACCGGCAGGTGCAGCTGACAAACCCAACATCCTCATCATCTGGGGTGACGACATCGGCCAGTTCAATATCAGCGCCTACAACCAGGGCATGATGGGCTACAGGACGCCGAACATAGACAGCATCGCCAGGGAAGGCGCTTTGTTTACGGACTGGTATGGCCAGCAGAGCTGCACTGCCGGCCGTGCGGCATTTATAACAGGGCAGTCGCCCATCCGCACCGGACTTACCAAGGTAGGCCTGCCAAGCGCACCCGAGGGCATGAAGAAAGAAGACCCTACGATCGCCACACTTCTCAAGGCGCAGGGTTATATGACGGGGCAGTTCGGCAAGAATCACCTCGGCGACCGCGATGAAATGCTGCCCACGGTACACGGCTTCGACGAATTTTTTGGCAATCTCTACCACCTGAATGCCGAGGAGGAGCCGGAGAACCCGGACTATCCTAGGACCCCCGAGTTCAGGAAGAAGTTCGGGCCACGTGGCGTGATCCACAGCTTCGCAGACGGGCGCATCACCGACACCGGCCCGCTGACCAAAACCCGCATGGAGACGATCGACGACGAAGTCACCGCCAAAGCTCTCGACTTCATGGAGCGCGCCAAGAAGGCGAACAAGCCATTTTTTCTCTGGTGGAACTCCACGCGCATGCACGTATTCACGCACCTGAAGAAGGGTTCCGAAGGCAAGACCGGCTTAGGCATTTACGCGGATGGTATGGTCGAGCACGACGGCCACGTGGGCCAAGTCCTGGCCAGGCTTAAGGAGTTGGGTCTCGACCAAAACACGATCGTCATGTATTCCACCGATAACGGCGCAGAGACCTTTACCTGGCCCGATGGCGGCACGACGATGTTTCGCGGCGAGAAAAACACCCAGTGGGAAGGTGGCTACCGTGTTCCCACAGTAATTAAATGGCCCGGCGTCATCAAGCCCGGTATCGTCATCAACGACATCACCTCCCATGAAGACATGCTGCCGACGCTGGTGGCTGCGGCCGGAGACAAGACTGCCAAGGAAGACCTGAAGAAGGGGCGTAAGATAGGCAATATGACCTACAAGGTCCACCTGGACGGCTATGACCTCGGACCTGCGCTGCGTGGTGAAGCCGTCTGGCCCCGCAACGAGTTCATTTACTGGACCGACGACGGTTCTGTCGCGGCCCTGCGCTATGGGAACTGGAAGATCACTTTCCTGAAGCAGAACGCACTGGGACTGAAAGTCTGGCAGGAGCCGTTCGTTGCGCTACGGGCCCCGATGCTTACCAACTTGCGCATGGATCCCTTCGAGCGAGCCGAAGAGGAAAACGCCATGGGCTACCAGCGCTGGTACCTCGACCGCATGTTCGCCTTTGCACCTGCAGGCGCCTACGTCGGCCAATGGCTACAGAGCTTCCGCGAGTTTCCACCCCGTCAGAAACCTGGCAGCTTCAATCTCGACCGGGTGATGGAATTGGTTACCAAACCGCAAGGCAGCGGCAACTGATAGTGTCAATCGGCCCTCTTGGCCATGATTCACGCGGGCTGCCGGAAAGAGTGGCCCGCCACTTATCGGCAGATAGGAGAATAAACGTGAAACCGTTCGGCAGATGCTTTCTCGTTGGGTTTTTGATGGTTGTCCTTGCCGGTACCGCAGCAACGGTTCGAGCAGCCGACCCACTACCCTCCTGGAATGACACCGCACCGAAGAAGGCCATCGTCGCCTTCGTCGAAAAGGTCACTAAAGAAGGCTCGCCGGATTTCGTCCCGGTGCCCGAGCGCATCGCGACGTTCGACAACGATGGTTGTCTCTGGGCCGAGCAGCCCATGTATTTTCAGGCGCTCTTTATCTTCGACCGTGTCAAGGCTATCGCGCCACAGCACCCGGAGTGGAAGGACAAAGAGCCGTTCGCGTCGGTGCTCAGGGGCGATATGAAATCTGCGCTGGCCGGCGGCGAGCACGCGCTGCTCGAAATGGCGATGGCCACGCACGCGGGCACGACCACCGAGGAGTTCGAGCAGATCGTGAAAGATTGGATCGCGACCGCGAAACATCCCGTGACGAAGCAGCCTTACACCGGGATGGTTTATCAGCCGATGCTCGAACTGCTCGCCTACCTGCGGGCGAACGGGTTCAAGACCTTTATCGTCTCCGGCGGCGGTATCGAGTTCATACGCCCATGGACAGAGAAAGTGTATGGCATCCCACCGGAACAGGTCATCGGCAGCAGCATTAAGACAAAGTTTGAAATGCGTGACGGCAAGCCCGTCCTTGTACGTCTGCCAGAGATTAACTTCATTGACGACGGAACCGGCAAGCCCGTTGGTATTAACCAGCATATTGGGCGACGCCCAACTGCGGCATTCGGAAACTCTGACGGTGACCTGCAAATGTTCCAGTGGACGACCGCCGGAAGGGGTGTACGCTTGGCCCTTATCGTACACCACACCGAC
>CAYXQK010000242.1:0-10871 GCA_964467445.1 uncultured Syntrophaceae bacterium | reverse complement strand
CAACGATTTCAATTCATTTTACAGAAAGGGAGTGACGGTATGTCAAAAAGGGTTGCGATTGTATCGGTCGCGCAGAATGCCGGGGCCGAATCGGCGGACAACTTCTACGACCAGGCCTACCAGGTCGCGCGCGAGGCACTGGACAAGGCCGGACTGACGCGGGAGGAGCTCGGAACGGTGGTGACGGCCTCGTCGGACATTTTTCACGGCGGCATTTCCTGCGCCAACTCCTATTACTGGGAAACCACAGGGGCCTTTCTCAAGAACGCCTCGCGGCAGGACGGCGAGTCGCTGTTCGCCTTTTTTTACGGCGTCATGCGCATCTTAAGCGGGCAGTACGACACCGCGCTCGTGATGGCGCTCTGCAAGGGCTCGGAAAATCCCCCGAATGATGCCTGCACGCTGATGTTCGGAGAGCCCTTTTATCAGCGGCCGGTCGGGCTTACGGAGACGACGGCGGCGGCTCTGCAGATGCAGCTTTACATGGAAAAATACGGAGTCACGCGTGAACAGTGCGCGAAGGTGGCCGTCAAGAACCTCGACAACGCCCGGCTCAATCCCTATGCCCACCGGAAAGGTGTTTATACGGTCGAGGCCGTATTGAAATCGGGCAAGCTGGCCGAACCGCTCACGGAGCTGGAGGCGGCGCCGAAGTCTGAGGGCATGGTGGCTCTCGTTCTGGCTACGGAGGAAAAAGCGAAAAAACTGACAGATAAACCGGTGTGGTTCAAAGGTTACGGCAGTTCCCTGGACGCTTTCTTTCTGGGTGACCGCGACCTGCTGACCGGGCAATTGGGAAACGCGGCGGCCCGGGCATACAAGATGGCGGGCATCAGCGATCCGGGCAAACAGATCGACCTGGCCGAGGTGACCGAGCCCTATGCCTTCCAGGAACTGATGTGGTACGAGGACCTGGGGTTCTGCGGCAGGGGCGAAGGCGGGAAATTTCTCGACAGCGGCGCCACGGCCGTGAACGGTTCGTTGCCCGTCAATGTCTCCGGAGGCGCACTGGCCAACAATCCTTACGTTTCGCGCGGGCTTCAGCGGATCGTGGAAGCGACGCTGCAGATCCGCGGCGAGGCCGGCCAGCGGCAGGTGAAAAAGCAGGTGAAAACGGCATTGGCGCACGGAACCCACGGATTCGCCGGGCAGTGCCACGCTGTGGCGATTCTTGGCAGATAGAAGGAGGAGGATATGGGAAGAGCAGTTGGCATTATCGGCGTGGGACAGACCCATCACGGCCGGCGGACTGAGATGTCCTATCCGGACCTGGTGCGGGAGGCGGTCGTCAGGGTCTTTGACGATGCGGGGCTCACGCCTGCGGATATTGACGGCGTGGTGTCGGGAACGATGCCGTCCATGATGGAGGGAATCGCCCTGACCCATTTTTATTTTGCCGATGCCATGCAGGCTGTCGGCAAGCCGATTCTCAAGACGGAGACCTGTGGTTCCACGGGGGTGTCCATCGCCCAGACCGCCTATTACTGGGTTGCGTCGGGCATGGCGGAATGCGTACTGGCCGTGGGTCATGAAAAGATGAATGAGGGCAACGCCCAGGCCACCATGACCACGGTCGTGGAGCCCTTTTACCAGCGCTATTTCATCGCCGGGGCGCCGGGTGTCTTTTCCATGCAGTCCCAGATGTGGGCGGACCGTTATGGTATCCCGGAAGACAAGATCCGCGAGGCAGCGGCCTATATCTCCGTGACGCACCATGACAGCGCCTTCGACAATCCCTACGCCCACGTCAAACTCAGGGTCAGCATGGACGATGTCAAGAACGCCCGGCTGATCACCTACCCCGTGCGGCTGCTGGACGTCTGTCCGACCTCCGACGGGGCCTGCGCATTGATTTTTGCCTCCGAAGACTTCGTCAAAAAGTCGGGCAGGAAAGCGGCCTGGGTCAAGGGGGTCGGTTACCGCGGCGAGGAATATTATTTCGGCGACAGCGACAAGGGCGTCTGGCAGAGCGCCGTGCAGGCCGCCAAACAGGCCTATGACCAGGCGGGCATCACGAACCCGCGCAAGGAGCTCGACGTGGCCGAGGTCTATAATCCCTTTACCTTCCAGGAAATGCTTTTTTATGAGTGCTTCGGTTTCTGTGGATTGGGGGAATCGCCCGATCTCGTGCTAAAGGGAACCTTTAACCGGAAGGGCGAGCTGCCCTGCGATCCCTCCGGCGGCGTGCTGTGCACGAATCCCATCGGGGCGACGGGCCTGATCCGCGTGGCCGAGACGGTCCTGCAGGTGACGGGCAAAGCCGGCGCTCACCAGATTCCCGGCGCCAAACTGGCGCTCAGCCACGCCATGGGCGGCGTGGATCAGTTCAACGGCGTAATGATTGTGGGTTCGGAGTTGTAAAAACATCCAACAATTGATAATGGACGGAGGAAAGGATTATGGCCAAGGAATACAAGACGCTTATGACGGAGATCAGGCTGCCCTATGAAATATCATACGGCGCAACCTGGACGCGGTTTTTTGAGGGCATGGCGGGAAAAAAGATCTATGGAACAAAATGCGGCAAGTGCAACCGGGTGCTGGTTCCTGCCCGCAGTTTCTGTCCCCGCTGTTTCGTGGACACGACGGACTGGGTCGAGGCCGGACAGCAAGGTACCCTGACGGCATGGAGCTATGTCAGTTACCGGTACTTCGGGATGCCCACCGAACCGCCTTTCGTCAGCGCCCTGCTGCGCCTGGACGGTACGGATGTAGATTGTCTGCACATGATCGGCGGCTTCGACATGAGCGATTTCGAACAGACCCGGAAAATCGTCAAAAACGGCATGAAGCTCAGGGCCGTCTGGAAGGACGAACGCCAGGGACACATCCTGGATATCAAATACTTCGAACCGGCGTAGAGTTTATTAATGGGATCAGGGGTTCCGACCCGGGACCTCAGTGATGGCAACGGCAGGAGAAATCTTAACAACTTAATTAAAAGGGGGAATCTATGAGCTGGCAAGACATTTACAAGAGCAGGTTAATGACCGCACCGGAGGCCGCTAAGATCGTCAAATCCGGAGACTGCATGTGGACGCCGCTGCTGCTGGGGCAACCGTCCATGCTGATCATGGACGCGATTGCGGACCGCGTAAACGAACTGAAGGATGTGGAGTACGTCAACTGCCTGACCCTCAGGCCCTACAAGATCTTCAAACCGGAGTACCGGAAGACCTTCACGCTGGTCTTTGGCTTTTACAGCACCCCGCACCTGCAGGAACTGGCAAAAAGCGAATGGTCCAACTTCTTTCCTGCCCAAAGCTCCGATGCGGGCATCAAATATGGCCACCGGAAAAGGGTTTTCAACCGCCGCACGGGCATCATCACCCAGGTGACGCCGCCCGATGAACACGGTTTCGTGAGTCTGGGGCTGGACACCTTCTACACGGAAGCGATCATGGACGCCTCTGAATGGGTGATTGCCGAGGTCAACCCCAATATGCCCCGCACCTACGGACAGACCAACTTCCACGTCAGCCGCTTCGCGGCCTTTGTGGAAAACCCCAATCCCATCATCGCCGTCCCGACCCCGCCGCCGTCCGACGTGGAGGTCAAGATGGCGGAGAATGTCGTCGCGCTTCTGAAGGACCGGGATTGCATCCAGATCGGTATCGGGGCCGTTCCCGCCATGATCAGCAAGCTCCTTGAGAACTCGGGCCTCAAAGACCTGGGCGTCCACACGGAAATGGCCCCGGCCGGCTCGCACCGGCTTGTGGACAAGGGCGTTGTGACCTGCAAGTACAAGAAGGTCAACCCCGGAAAGATCCTGCTGGCCTTCACGATGGGGGACAAGGAACTCTACGACTTCCTGGGCAACAATCCCATGTGCGAGTTCCGCCCGACCAGCTACGCCAACAATATCGCCGTGATCTCCCAGGAGGAGAACGTTGTGGCCATTAACGGTTCCATCGAGGTCGACCTGACAGGCCAGATCGTATCGGAGTCCGTGGGCAACCTCATGCGCACGGGCACCGGGGGCCAGCTCGACTTCGTCATCGGGGCCTTTATGTCCAAAGGCGGCAGGGCCATCAACCTGGTCCCCTCGACAACCCTCAATGATACGGTCTCAAGGATTGTTCCCTACATTTCCCAGGGCGCCCGCGTGACCGTCCCGCGTCACTATGCGGGATTTGTGGTGACGGAACACGGCGTCGCCGATCTCTACGGGCGCACGGAACCGGAAAGGGCGGAGGCGCTCATCAAGATCGCCCATCCGAAATTCCGCGAGGAACTGGAGAAAGGTGCCCGCGAACGGGGCCTGCTCAAAAAGAAGAGCTTCTAAATAAAGGACGGCGAAGCTTCCCTCTCTTCTGTGGGGGAAGCTTCGTCATCTACTCTGAACGCCGCCTGCTTTCCTACATTCCATCTGTCATGACCCGCGTCGATAAACATCCACGCCCATTTCCCATTTTCCCATTGACACACGGGGTCATCTCTCCTATACTGCGCCCATAAAAAGCAATGCCTTATCAGTACGTTTCACATCCTTGCCCTGTGAGACCCGCTAAACGATCGGCGCGACGACGAGGCACCATGAAAAAGACCTTCCTTTACTTGATTTGTCTTGTCCTGATGAGTTCCGGGAGCATTTCCCTTGCTGCCATTCAATCCCTGATCAAAGAGTATACGTATGAGGCCAGCGAGCTGGACAGCAAAATCTCCTGTCGCGTGATCGCTCTGGAACAGGTCAAAAGAGAGCTTCTCGAGGAGCTGGGCACTTACGTGGAGTCCACCACTGTGGTCAGGGATTATCAAATCGATAAGGATGAGATCAGAACGCTTTCCGCCGGCGTTGTACAGACAAAAATTCTCGATGAAAAATGGAACGGCAGATCATTCTGGCTAAAAGCAGAGGTCAGCGCGGATCCTGACGAGGTGGCGGCTTCCATCGAAAAATTGAAAAACGACCGGAAATTGGCCGAGGAATTGGCCGAATCACAAGCCGAAAAGGATAACGCCTTAAAAGAAGTGGAAAGATTGAAAGCCGAACTGGCTGACGCGAAAGCCGATCAGAGAAAAATTGCACAGTATAACGAGGCCGTCAATCAATTGCAGGCCGGCGATTCTTTTGAGCAGGGCACAGCATTGACCGTCACCGGCGACTACGAGGGCGCAGCAAAAGCATTCGACCGTGTTATTTACTACCGTCCCGATGATGCCAAGGCTTTTTTCCTCCGCAGCATCGCTTTTATTTTTATGGGAAATTACAAGCGGGCCAAGGCCGACGTAGAACAGGCCATGTTGCTGAATCCTGCCGGTACAAACGTTTATTTTCAAAGGGCTTCGGCATATAAAGATATTCGGGAACAGAAAGTAATCACGAAATACAGTCCCGTGCAACCCCTCCCCAGCCGAACTTACAAGCCTGTACCGCCGAAGAATGATCCTTTGAAAAACTTTCTGGATAAGAAACAAACCGAGAATAGATTCGTAAGGGTGACGCCGTTTCAGCCTGTTCGAAGCAGGCCCATCGTAAAAAGCACGGACAGGCAAATACAGACGCAACGCATCACGTCTCAACAACAAAGACAGACGGTCGTCGCTCAGCCTGCCAGACCACCTGACCGCATCGATAGAACAGTTCCCCCTGCCCGCACGCAACCCCAACAGCAGCCGGTCAGACAAAGCGTCGTCTCTCAGCAACACATCCAGGATCAAAGGCAGCCTTCACGTTCCCCAACGGCCAGTTTGCCGCAACCGTTGCCAAGAGTCGGACCATGCCCGCCAGGCTACCACGTGAGCGGCAACGCCTGCGTTGCAAGCGGCCCCGGCACCAGACCCGCCATGCTCAGGAGGGGTCTTTGCCCGAGCGGGTACCACCCGAGCGGAGCCTATTGCCTGCAGAACGTTGTTGCCCAGCCCGTCAGACCGGCCGACCGCATCGATAGAACAGTCCCTCCTGCCCGCACGCAACCCCAGCAGCAGCCGGTCAGACAAAGCGTCGCCCCTCAGCGTGTGGGGGATCAAAGGCAGCCTTCACGCCCCCCGACAGTCAGTTCGCTTCCGCCGTTGCCGAGACTCGGACCGTGCCCGCCAGGCTACCACGTGAGCGGCAACACCTGCGTTGCAAGCGGCCCCGGCACCAAGCCCGCCATGGTCAGGAGGGGTTCTTGCCCGCGCGAGTATCACCCGAGTGGAGCCTACTGTCTGCGAAACTGAGTATGATATTTTGCCCGTCATTCGTTTAAAACGTATGCCGGAAGTGAAACGTTCTTTGCATTGAAGAGAGGAATCAAACTTTGAGTAAAATCAATAAACCGCTAAGCAAATCGCTTGATTACCCACTCTATGAAAAGATGAAGAGAAAATCCCCCAAGGCATCAAAATACTGGATGATGGGTGATCGTCTTTATCACGCAGGTTTATTCTTGACGATGTTGTGCTTGCCGGCTGTGTTTTATGTCTATACTCAAATGGGATCGAGGGGAATGTTTATCGGGATGATGGGTGCGTTGTTGGGATCCATCGGAATGTTTGCAGTTGGAATTTATTTAAAAAGGGAATCCTATAAATTGGCAATCAAGGCGGGTATTGACATTGACAAAATTTAATGAGGCGCCCGAGTGATTTGGATTGATTTATGGCAAACGAGAAGGTATAAGGGGGCACGAATATGGTTAAAAAAAATAACAGGAGGTGATTAATGAACAAAGCGCAATTGATCGATGAAGTGGCAAAGGTTACGTGCAGCAAGAAGGAAGCGGAGCTGGCAATAAGCGCAACACTGGCGGCAATCCAGAAAGCACTCAAAAAAGGTGATGCGGTTACACTTGTGGGATTTGGTACATTTGGTATCAGCAAGAGAAAAGCCCGCAAAGGCAGGAACCCCCAGACAGGCGAGGTCATTAAAATAGCCGCAAAGAAGGTTCCCGTATTTAAAGCCGGGAAAGGCCTGAAAGACGCAGTAAAATAG
The DNA here is from genome assembly GCA_964467445.1 of uncultured Syntrophaceae bacterium. Taxonomy (GTDB): domain Bacteria; phylum Desulfobacterota; class Syntrophia; order Syntrophales; family Fen-1087; genus JAPLJM01. Next base: position 3,955 of record CAYXQK010000242.1, on the reverse strand, counting down.
ACCGACCCTTCACCCTATCTGGCCATGCTCATTGAGCCGTCTCACTCTCCGGCGGGGCGGCTTTTTTTATTCAATCAGGAATCAATCTCTTCCTTGTCACTCAAGGATTCATTTCTCAAGTCATTTATTGATGGCGTCTCTGGATAGATCACTGACGATGCTTCTTGGGATTGTCCAAAACGTTGGGCCAGTTCCTCCATGGTCGCCGGCAGAACGTTTAGCAGCGTTGCCTCTTCCGGCGTACAGACCGTTTTCCATATTTCCGGAACAATTTGCGAGTGCTCCGTTCCAACCTTTTTTGACAATTCACGGTAAAGATCCTGATGCGACATAGCCGTCTCCTTATGTGTGCCTGGTTTCAAGAAGTGCCATTCTAAATGTCTTTTTTTCTTATCAACTTTTTATATCGGGCTTGATGAGCGTATTGCAGAACCTGAAGCCACGTTGGCCCGAGTCAAACAGTTGGAGGGGATTATCCCGATTTACGCGTACCCCGATGATCGCAATCATAATATTACGGTACTGACAACCATCGCCAACGAAAGCAGAATCAAAACGCCCACCGTGAGCCAGGTGACGCCATTCATGAATTTACTGTTCACATAATCGCCCATGATCCGGCGATCATTAATCAACAAGAGCATAAAAATCAGAATGAAGGGCAAAAGCATTCCGTTGATGACCTGGGAGTAGAACATGATGGCGATAAGGGGCATGTTGGGAAAAAGAATAATCGCGGCGCCGAGAAAGATCATCAGGGAATACAGCCAATAAAACTGGGGGGCTTCGGTGAACTTGTGGTTCACGCTGGATTCCCACCCAAAGGCCTCACAGATCGTATAGGCCGTCGATAAAGGCAGGATCGAAGCGGCAAAGAGGGAAGCGTTCAACAGGCCGAAGGCGAAAAGCCAGGTACAGTATACGCCGGCAAGGGGGGCCAGGGCCTGCGCCGCGTCTTTGGCAGTCTCGATCCTGATCCCCTGCTGAAACAGCGTCACGGCACAGAGCATGATAATAAAGAAAGCCACGATGTTGACCGTGAAGGAACCGACAATAATATCGATCCTCGTATAGGCGTAGTCATCGGCCTTGAGTCCCTTATCCACCACGGAAGATTGGAGATAAAACTGCATCCACGGGGCAATGGTGGTTCCGATAATCCCAACGGCCATGGTCAGAAAGGCGGGATCCGGACGGATTGTCGGCGTAATCAGCGCCTTCCCGATCTGTCCCCAGTCCGGCTTCCCCATGAAACCGGAAATAATGTAAGAGATATAGAAAAGACAGGCCACCAGAAAGACCTTCTCAACGGATTTGTAATTGCCTTTGACAACCAGCCACCAGACGAAAAAGGCCCCGAAAGGAACAGAGATGTATTTGCTGACACCGAAGATCTCCAGGCTGGCGGCAATGCCGGCAAACTCGGAAATCGTGTTGCCGAGATTGGCTAAGAAAAGGACAATCATGAGATAGACGGTAATCTTGGCCCCGAAACGTTCCCGAATGAGGTCGGATAAGCCTTTCCCGGAAACAACCCCCATCCGGGCGCACATCTCCTGAATGATGATCAGGGCAATCGTGATCGGGATGAGTATCCAGAGGAGGGAAAGGCCGAATTGAGCGCCGGCCAGAGAATAAGTGGTAATGCCGCCGGCGTCATTGTCCACGTTGGAGGTAATGATCCCCGGCCCGATGAGAGCAAAAACCAGCCCCAGGGATCGCCAGAATCTCCGCTGGAAAAGGCGCTGGAAGATATTCTTTCGGGATTGATCCGTATTTTCCGGCATTGATGACCTTCGCCTTCGTCCATGATTATTTCTTACCCAAGTGGGGGGCCACGACTTCGAGGAGGTTCTTGAAAAGGATCACCCCCTTGATTCTATCCGCAACATCCACAACCGGAATCGCCATCAGGCCGTATTTTGCAAAAAGCTCCGCGATCTCGTCTTTATTTTCATCGAGATGGACGGATACCACCCGGTCATCCATGAGGTCTGACAGCAGACCCTCCCCCGGCGCCACGAGCAGCTCCCGTAAGCTGATCATGCCCAGGAGACGCTCGTTCTCGTCAACGATGTAAATATAATAGATAAAATCCATGTCTTCAGCTTCGTGCCGGATGGTTGAGATGACCGTGTCAACCTTTGCTGAAGGCAAGAAATGAAGAAAGGCAGAAGTCATCAGCCCTCCCGCCTCTTCCTCCGGGTGGGCGAGAAGCTCCTTGACATCTTCCGCCATCTCCTGCTCCATCTCCTTCAAGATCCCTTCCGCCTTCTCCCTCGGTAGATCCCCCAAGAGATCCGTCGCTTCACTCAGAGACATTTCTTCTATGATGTCTGATGCTTCGGCAGCATTCATATCTTCGATCAGGCTGACCTGAATCTTCGGATCCGTTTCCTCAAGGGTCTCTGCCGCCGTTTCCACATCGAGAGACTGGAAAACAACGCTTCTCTGACGCACATCAAGGTCTTCAATAATATCCGCCAAATCCGCCGGATGAATTCGGGAGAGACGGTCCTGGGCGATCTTCAGACGCAGGAGATCAGGCGAGGAAATGGGTTGGACAAACCTCCACGAGATGAAATGATTGGGCAGGTCGTAATCAAACAGACCGTGGAGAAAAAGATCAATTGCCTTCTCCAGTCCGGAGCGACGCATGAGACCCCGGAATCCCACATCCACATGAATCAGATGGAGGCTCTGACGGGCCTTGAGAAATTGCAGGTCGTTGACCCGGAGCACCTTGGCGCCGTGGGTATCCACAATCTGCTTGTCAAGAAGTGCTTCTTTCAGCAGCAGTTCATTGTCCCGCAACGTCGGCGACCTGAAATCGTCGGAACAGACGCTATGCGCCTTGAATGGGCGCTGCCTCTCCTCAATGATGGGGAAACGATAAAACATCGCCGTCTTCTGCCCCTCCTCGGGGGAGAGCAAGGCATCGGTGACAATGGGATAAGGTTCGGCCAGGGTCGCCACCAGATCGGTAATTTTACCCATCGACCGGCCTTCCGGCCCCAGGATGGGCTGCCCCAGGATTTCACTTAAAAACAAAAAAACCTGCGGCTCAGCATTTACGGCCACGATTCACACCTCCAGGCGGCGCTGTATATAGCACAGTCCCGATCTCAGCGGAAAGGCATTTTTTGGTGACCCTGTCGATTTAATTCCATTTGACATCTCAATGGATATTCAGTAGTTTTTGCACGCTCCAACTTTTTGGTAAAATTTTTTTGGATGCAAATTTTTTCCGGCAGAAGAACCAAGGGAAGAATGGCTAAATTATCTTGCTCTAACAACCGTCATCCTTAAGGAAGGAGCCCCTTTATGGACGCATCAAAACATCAGAGCGGCGCACAAGACTTCAAAGTGTCAAAAGGCTACTCATACTATGTTTTCCTGTTGCTCTTCCTCCTGTACTTGTTCAATTACGTGGACAGGATGGTCGTGGCGGCGATTTTCCCCTATCTGAAGATTGACTGGGGATTGACCGATACCGAGTGCGGCTGGTTCGCTTCCATCGTGACCCTGATGATGACGGTGTTTGTTTTTCCTGTTTCTCTGCTGGTGGACCGGTGGAGCAGAAAGAAGGCCATCGGCATTATGGCCGTGCTCTGGAGCTTTGGCGCGGCGGCCTGCGCCTTCACTCGGAACTTCACCCAACTTTTCGCGATGCGCGCCGTGTTGGGCGCGGGCGAGGCAGCTTATACTTCCGGCGGCCATGCCATGATCGCCGCCTATTTCCCTGAAGAAAAGCGGGCCACCATGAACGGCCTTTTTACGGCCGCCATTCCGATGGGCACGGCCATCGGCGTCATTTTAGGCGGTGTGATTGCCGAAACGCTCGGCTGGCGCTACGCATTCGGTATCCTCGCCATCCCCGGCCTGATCGTGGCCATTCTTTTCTTCTGGGTGAAGGATTACAAGACGGTGCAGATGGTGAGAACGACCCAGGACG
>CAYXQK010000241.1:0-4948 GCA_964467445.1 uncultured Syntrophaceae bacterium | reverse complement strand
ATCTTTGCCTTAGTTGTGGTCTTTGTATCGATCGATGCCAGGTGGACGCCATTAAGGATCAAGATGGGTGCTTTGAGGTATTGAAGGAGAAATGTATCGGCTGCGGACTTTGCGTCAGTACCTGTCCTGAGCAAGCTATTTCATTAGCGGAAAAGCCAAAAATGGAACCTCCCGCCATGGATTTCCGTGCGACTTTGAGAAAGATTGAGACTGAGCGGCTTGCAATTCAACATAAATCCTGATATTTTTATCATGGACAAAGAGCCCATGATGCCCTGGGAAGAACGAGGGAATGCTATGTTCAAGAGCCTGATCGTTTACTTCACCGCTAAAAAAGCTGATTGCGCTCCTTCTTTAAGGGTGATGACATAAAGTGTTGATAGAAGCCCCGATTCTCAAAAAGAGAGCGGGGATTTGTTACTTTATAGAGTTATCGGGAGAAACCGACCTGCTCAACTCAGTGATGTTTAACTGAAGCAGGCCCGGGAGCCATTGCCCTCGCTGGGTTAGAAAGGAATTATCATGGCCACATCAAAGTTATTCAAAAAAATAATCATTGCCCTTGCCCTACTGATTCTTCTTTTATTAATCCCGTACTGGGCCTTCAATGAAGAATCGAAAACTTTGGACGACAACATACGCCGGGGTCTTCCCGGTCAATTCATCAAACTGTCCGATGGCTATGTCCATTACGAATTATCAGGCCCTGACGACGGTCCAGTTGTAGTCCTGATACATGGCATCTCAACTCCTTATTTTATATGGGATGATGCCCAGTCGGCCCTTACAAAGGCAGGGTTTCGGGTGTTGCGGTACGATCTCTATGGGCGTGGGTTTTCGGACAGACCAAATGTGACCTACGACGAACAGCTCTTCGACCGGCAACTACTTGAGCTTCTTTCTGCTCTGAAGATCAGGGAACCTGCCGATCTGGTAGGATCATCTTTAGGTGGGGCCATTGCCGTTATCTTCGCCGCAAGGCATCCGGAAAAAGCAAGAAAGTTATTGTTAATCTCCCCTGCGGGATATCCTGTTAATCTTCCCCTTGCAGGACGGGTGGTGTATTTACCTATTGTTGGAGATTATATGACGTATGCCTTTGGCAATCCAATTATGCTCCGGGGCTTTAAAAATTACTTTTCAAAATTGGATAAACTGTCCGCATTTTCTGAGAAGTATCGTCAACAGACGCAATATAGCGGCTTCAAGAGGGCCATATTGAGTACACTTAGAAATTTCAATTTGTATGATCAAAAAACGGCTTATGAAACAGTAGGGAAACAAGGGCGTCAAGTCATGCTTATCTGGGGCAGGGAAGACAAAATTATTCCTTTCAGCAACAATGAAATGATCCGGGCGGTGATACGTGATGTTGACTTTCACGCTATTGATGCCGCAGGTCATTTGCCCCATTATGAGGTACCAGAAAGGGTGAATCCCCTGATGGTCGAATTTGTGAAACGATAAAAAACTTACCCCTTTGGAGTTAGAGTATTTCGCAGTCTTGCGAGGATTGTTAATGAAGTGTCCGGTATGCCAGTTTGAAAATCCAGAGGAAGTGCTTATGTGGTTTGGTGTTATAGGTTAAAACTACATTTCAAATGGAAATCCTCGCTTCGATTCCATATCAATATTTGATGCTTTGTAAGTGTCGCCAATAACCAGCACATGCCTTTTTTGTCAAGCAGTACCGGTTGTACTATGCTATAAAAAAGCATCAGCCGCCATTCTCGACTACAATAAACTAATCGACAAGTAGCTGATATGTTCAATATTGTCGATAAGGTGTAACTCAGACAAGGCTCATTTCAACCAGATTATCAAATCAAAAGTACGCATCACCGGATGAACCTCAATTTTGTTGACGCCGGCCGGTTATTATGTTTGAAATGGGACCCACAGAGGCATATTGCCTGTGTCGCAGCCATCGGCGGAGGTTTATCGCGTAAACGTAGAAAGGCGCTACGGGAAGGCTGGGGGCCGAATCCTGATAATAGAGGGATTTCTATCATGATCGAAACAACCCTGCATAAGCTGGCCGAGCACATCCTCGGTCTGGATGAGGCGTCCCTCGCATCGCTCTGGGAAAAATACAAAGCGCGGATGGAAAATTTTGAAATTTCTAGAGAATGGGACAAGGCCGTCATCATCTTCTTTATCATCAATGCCGTCCGGGCCAAGAATCAAATGTTCAATGAACAAATCCAGAAGCGCAATCAGCCGCAACCCGAACCCGGGCAGACACCAAGACGTCCTCCTGGAAAACCGGACTTGAGGCGGATTAAATAAGGGAAATCCAGGTTTCACAATATGGACAACGAAGCCACCATAAAACGAATCGAAAGCCTCAGGTCCCTGATCCGATACCACAACCGCCGTTATTACCAGTTGGACGATCCGGAGATCTCCGATCTTCAGTACGATCAGTTGATGCAGGAGCTGACCGAGTTGGAGCGGGCTTATCCCGATCTCGTTACCCCGGATTCTCCAACCCAGCGCGTGGGCGCGGCCACGCTGGAAAAATTCATTTCTTTTCAGCATGATACCCCCATGCTGAGTCTGGCCAATGCCTTTTCCGAAACGGATATCCGTGATTTCGAGGGTCGGATAAAACGCCTGCTGGGACGAACGCAGGGGACCCGGTTTGTTGTGGAACCAAAATTGGACGGCGTGGCGGTTAATCTCATTTATGAACGGGGCGTCTTCATGGCCGGCGCCACCCGGGGAGATGGAACCGTTGGGGAGGATGTCACACAGAATCTTAAAACGATTCAAGCGCTTCCCCTGACCGTTACCGTCGAAGAACGAATCCCGGCGAATCTTCCCGATCGCATGGAAGTTCGCGCTGAAGTCTATATTGAGCGGGAGGCATTCAAAGGGCTCAACCGCCGCCGGCTTGAGAGCGGCGAACCGCTCTTTGCCAATCCCCGGAATGCCGCTGCCGGTTCGCTACGTCAGCTCGATTCCCGGATCACAGCCAAGAGACCCCTCAACATCTTCTGCTACGCCGTCGGCCAGGTCCAGGGGCGACGCTTCCAGAGCCAGTGGAAAGTTCTGAATACCCTGATGCGCTGGGGCTTCCAGGTGAATCCCCATGTCCGCGAGGCCCTGACCATTGACGACTGCATCGCTTATTATCATCACATGGATGCGCTTCGCGATACCCTTCCCTACGAGATCGACGGCATTGTCATCAAGGTCGATGAAACGGACCTCCAGGAAGAACTTGGCGCGGTGTCCCGAAGCCCCCGCTGGGCGATTGCATGTAAATTCCAGGCGGCTCAGGAAACGACCATGATCGAAGACATTCAGGTGCAGGTCGGCAGGACCGGCGTCCTCACACCGGTGGCCGTCATGAGACCCGTCCAGGTGGGCGGCGTCCTCGTCAGTCGGGCGACGCTGCACAATCAGGACGAAATCAACAAAAAAGATGTTCGCATTGGCGATACGGTGATAGTGCAGCGGGCAGGCGACGTGATCCCGGAAGTGGTCAAGGTCATCGCATCCAAGAGAACCGGAATGGAAAAGCCCTTTCTCATGCCAGAAGCCTGTCCAGACTGCGGTTCCGAGGTGGTGCGGTTGGATGGTGAAGCGGCGCATCGGTGCATCGGTCTGACCTGTCCCGCACAGATCCGGGAACGCATCCGGCATTTTGCATCCCGTGGCGCCATGGATATTGAGGGGCTGGGTGAAAAACTGGTGGCACAGCTCGTGGATGCGTCGCTCATTCACGATCCTGCCGATATTTTCTATTTAACCGCCGATGGCTTGATGGGGCTGGAACGCATGGCGGAAAAATCAGTTGCCAACCTGACGGCGGCCATTGAAAGATCAAAAAATCCGGCCCTGGAAAAACTGATTTTTGCCCTCGGAATCCGTCATGTGGGCGAACGCATGGCACGGATCCTGGCCAGGGAATTCAAAACGCTGGACAAGCTTGCGGAAACCTCTCAGGACGATCTCCTAAAAGTTCGGGACATCGGCCCGGAAGTTGCCGCCAGCATCATGAGGTTTTTCCACGAACCGGCCAACCAGAACGTCATTCGAAAATTGCAGCTTGCCCGCGTGAAACCGCTGGAAGTGGAGGGCGCTCCCCGGACGGAAACCGCCATCTCAGGAAAAACCTTTGTATTCACGGGAACACTGCTGCAGATGACCCGAAATCAGGCCCGTGAACAGGTGGAATCCCTCGGCGGCGTCTGGTCAGAATCGGTAACGAAGAAAACCGATTATGTGATCGCCGGCGAGGCGGCAGGATCAAAGCTCCAGAAAGCCCGGGGGGCCGGGATCGCGATCCTTGATGAAGAGGGTTTTCTGCAACTGATCGGGAAAGCATGACATGAGATGCGTGCATGTGTTTATCTCGGGCAGGGTCCAGGGCGTGGCCTTCCGGCATTACACCGTCAAGACAGCACGATCCTTGAATCTGAAAGGCTGGGTCAGAAATCTGGACGACGGCCGCGTCGAAGCGGTCATTGAGGGAGACGATGATCTTGTGGACGCCATGCTGGCCTGGTGCGGTAGAGGCCCTTCTTTGGCTCATGTGACCCACGTGGACGTTCAGGAAGAATCTGTGTCGGCTCAATACGAGAACTTCAAAATCAGGTATTGAATTCCTTCATCGTCTCGGCAAAACCAGGCATGGCATTGACAATGGTTTTATCGTCCACGCAGTAGGCGATGCGGAAGTGCCCCGGTCCGCCGAAACCGCTGCCGGGCACGGTCAGGATTCTTCTATTCTGCAGGGCTCTGACAAATGCCACATCGTCCGGGATCGGTGATTTCGGAAACAGATAAAAAGCCCCTTGCGGTTTCTGGAATTCATAGCCGCAGGCGGCCAGCCCCTCACAGAGCAGGTCGCGCTTGCGCTTGTATTCCACCACATCCACACGCATTCCCTGGATACCGGCGATCACGCGCTGCATCAGGGCGGGTGCAGTGACGAAAC
>CAYXQK010000240.1:0-7716 GCA_964467445.1 uncultured Syntrophaceae bacterium | reverse complement strand
TTTCTTGCAGATGCACTCATTGACGATAAAAGACTGGCCGTTTTCAATGATATTGGAAACCTTTTCGTAGGGCAGCGCCTCCTGATGCGAGGGAATGGTTTCTTCAACGGCGAGGGTCTGCATGAGTTGGGGCTGATTTGTGAAAAATTGCTTGCCGTAAGCCGGCCAGTACGCCTCGACCAATTCGGCAAAAACCTTGTCCATGCGGCCAAGCTGAAACTCATAGATGCCGAAAACCCACGGCAGCATCTTGTAATAACGCGCACCGCCCAGCTTGATCATGAAGAGCTGGCCCGCTTTCACCATTTCAATGAGCTTTTCTTCCAGGCCGTCCGGCGGGCGGCCCGTCCGGGCGGCGATTTCTGCGGCGGTTTCAAAGGTTAGCCTGAGATCGCAGAAAAGGTCTGCCTGCTCCTCGTTAAAAACAATCTTGAGCAGCTTGATCTCCACGCCGCTTTCGGTCGCGGGAAAGCCGTTCGGAAGCGTATCGAGCGCTTTGGCCAGTTTATAAAAAACGTCGTCATTCATCATGTCGTTCGTATTTCCTCTTTCAGGGCCATCTTGTTCACCTTGCCGCTGGCCAAAAGCGGGAGCATGGGGCGGATAAAGAATTTTTTCGGTATCTTGAAATTGGCCAGGGCGGATTTGCACAGGTCGCGCAGTTCCTCTTCCGTCACGCTCTGCCCCGGCATCGGCATGACAAAGGCCCACCCGACTTCCTGGTAAATCTCGTCCGGGACCCCGATGACGGCGGCGAACAGGACAGCGGCGTTTGTCTCGATCACCTCTTCCACTTCACGGGGATACACGTTCTCCCCGCCGGTTTTGAACATCTCGGAGAGCCGTCCCGTAATATAGAGATAGCCGCTTTTGTCCCGGAAAGCCAGGTCTGTCGTGTAATACCAGCCGTCCTGATCGATGACCCTGGCCGTTTCCTCCGGTTTGTTATAGTACCCCTTCATCAGGAACGGGCCGCGCACGGCAATCTCGCCGATCTCCCCGTCGGGGAGCTCCCGGCGCTCGCGATCAACGATCTTGAGTTCAAAGGGGTGGGCAATTTTCCCCACCGTCTTCAGGAGCGTCTCGGTATTATCTTCTTTGTCGGTATAGGTAATGAAGCCGCAGACTTCCGTGCTGCCGTAGCCGGTGAGAAGCATGGCCCCGGTTTTCTGGCAGATGGGCGTCAGCAGATCAATCATGATTTTCGGTGCGGCTGCACCCGCCCAGACGAAGGCCTTGACGCTGCTGAAATCGCAGGTCCAGAATTCCGGCTGCTTGAATTCCAGCAGAAACATGACCGGTACCTGCCCGATGTGCGTTATCTTTTCCTTCTGGATGATCGTCAGTGTTTCAGCGGGATCGAACTTGTCCATGCAGACAATGCAGCCGCCCGACATGATGGCCCCGAACCCGATCTCGACGTCTGCGGCGACGTGATTGATCGGGAAGTGAAGGAGGCCCCGTGAGTTTTCATCAAAATAAAATTTATCGATTTCGACCTTTATATTCTCAACGATGCTGCGGTGCGTATGGATGACTCCCTTGGGCTTTCCCGTCGATCCGGATGTGTACAGAAGGAGCGCGTCATCGCTCTCTTTTACTTCGGACGCCCTTTTTTCAAGTGCGGTAGCGAGGTTTGCCCTCGGTTTTGCGGTATAAGCCGCGAAGCTTTCCGTCCCGGCGATGGGGTCGCCGATGACGAGAACTTTTTTCAAAAATGAAAATTCCTGCAGCAAGGTCCTTACGGTGTCAGCCAAATCGTTTCCGAGATACTCCCGTATGGTGATGAGCAGCTTGGGACGGCAGTCGCTGATCTGGTAGCGGAGTTCCTCAATCGTAAATTTCGGCGACAGGCCGAGCCAGACAGCCCCGACCTTTCCCGCGGCCATGTAAGTCGTGAGAAATTCGTTGCGGGCCATGGAAAGCATGGCAACACAGTCTCCCCGTTCAATTCCAGTTTCGAGGTAAGCCAGAGCGACAGCATCCATCTGCTGTTTGAATTTACGCCAGCTCATTTGCTCTTCCCCGAAGACCAGCGCTTGCGCATCCGGTCTCTTCGATGCCCATTTTTCCACATAGTGCCACGTCTGATCCAGTTTTTTCCAGGTCATGAGTTCCTCCTATTATCATCTTCCAGCCGGATGTATCCGTCACTGACAGCCCGCTTTTCTTCAGCATTGAGGACCGTAAAGAAGAGGTCCGTTGCGCCGGGCCCCTCGTTTCTGCCGGTGAGGCGGACCCTGATCGCGGAGCCGGGAAGCACCATTCCGGTAAACCGGCAGTAAACCGAAACAAGCCGGCCCGGGTCCCCGCCCGCTTCCCTGTTCAGAATGTTATGAACGGCAAGGGCGAGTGTAGATGTTCCCTGGTGGATAATGCCGGGTAGCCCCACTTCGTGCGCAAATCTTACAGAGGTATGGATGGGGAAATGGATGTTTGTGCATCCGTCATAGATGAACGGCGCCAGGGGGTCAATGGGGATGATGGATTCCCACAACGCCGCGGATGCCTCCGGTTGGCGGGGGACGGCGGGAAGCTGTTCGCTTCCTTTTCCGCTGTCCGCGCACTGGATTCCCCTCATCATGGCGCCGATATGCTCTGTAAACAGAGGATTTTCACCGGCATCCGTCGCGTCAAACCGGATGACGACATGGGTTCCTGCCTTGTGGGGGAGGATGGCGGCAATGGATCCCCTGATTGTTACGTTGCCGCCGGGCGTCACCGGCCTGTGGATGCTCAGGTGTTCGGTGTAGTGGACCTGTGTAAAGAGGATTTCTCTTGGGAAGCCCTCCGCTTCGATATAATCTGAAATATTTTCAATAATCGGCCAGGTCATGGCGACGGGGAAAAGGGGCGGTGCGATGATCCCCCCCGGGCGCTCATCGTTGAAATAAAGAGGGTTGGGATCGCCGATGGCCGCGGCATAATTCATGGTCTGGCGGGCGCCTATCCGGCAAGTGTGTTCTTTCAGGGCGGCGCCGACGAAATCAGAAGTCAATTTCATAGAGTGATTCCTTTTTATGTATGGGAGCATATAGGGAAAAGGGCCGCGCATGTCAATAAGATTATGGCCATAAAATGCGGTATGGGGAGCCGATCAGGGACCTTCCCATATTTTTTCTTGACTTGACCTGACAAAATCCTTATGCTGACCCGCCAGTTGCCATTACATTGAATGATGAGACAGGCGCATATAAGATTTTTACCCCGTCCTTAGATGGGGAGCGATTCGTTGTGCCATCTCTCTTATATCGATGCTGCAACAGTCCATGAACAAAGCGGATTCAATGCGGTTTTTTTGCGGAAGACATAAAAGTCAATCAAGATGAACCGCTAAGAGGCAAGAAAATGTTAAAGCTGTTAATCTTAAAATCAATGCAATGATAAGGAGGAAATATGTATCGTAAAAGCATTTTCAGAATCGTGTTTACAGTCGTATTTTTGGCATTGTTTATGGGTTACGCCGCACTTCAGCAGGCCCATGCTGCCGTCAAGGCGGTGGATCTCAACCCCAAAATCGTATCCGGCCAGTTCGTCCAGAAGGTGGAGACCTTCATCGTCATCTTCGATGCGACGGAGTCAATGAATGACATCTACAAAGGCAACACCAAGCTGAATCAGGAGAAGGCACTCGTTTCACTTCTTGACGAAACGATCCCCAAGCTGAAGCTCACTGCTGCCGTCCGTGTTTTAGGCGAGTTTACGGGCGTCGGGCGTTCAATCTCAAAAAATGTTTTCTGGAGCATGAATTACTCAAAACCGGACCTGACGCAGGTTGTAATGCCTTTGAAAACACAGAACGATATGATATTTTTGCGGAGAGGGAGTGGCTTCAGTCCCCTCGATACAGCCCTTGATGGCGCCACGGCTGACCTGCGATCCCAGCCGGGTCGGCTGGCCGTCATCGCTTTCAGCGACGGCGAAGACATGGATAAATACGCACCCGTCGCGGCGGCCAAGAGAATGAAAAGCGCTTTCGGCGAGCGGATTTGTATTTATACGGTCCATATTGGAGACAACGCCGGCGGTAAAAAGCTCATGCAGCAGGTGGCCGATGAGGGCCAGTGCGGTTTTATGGTGACGGGAGACAGCATCTCCACCGCGGATGGCATGGCTGATTTCGTAGAGAAGGTCTTTCTGGGACCCAAGCCGCCGGAACCCGTAAAAGTCGCCGCTCCCGCTCCTGCTCCGCCCCCGCCTCCGCAACAGGAAATGAGGGAAATGAAACAGTCGGCTGCGGCCGCAACGGAAATGGAGCAGAAGCTTGTCGAAAAAGGACGGGCGAAACTGCTGGTCGAGTTCGACTTCAACAAAGCCGTGGTAAAGCCGAAGTACCTGAAAGAAATCGAAAAACTTACCGATGTCATGAAGAAATATCCCGATATGCAAATAGTCGTTGAAGGGCATACGGACAATGTCGGATCAAAGCAGTACAACGAGAAACTTTCCCAGAGGCGTGCGGGAGCGATAAAAGAGACCATGGTCAAACAATTCAAGATCGATGCCGCGCGGATCAAGGCGATCGGTTACGGATTTGCCAAGCCGGTTGCCAGCAATAAAACCAAGGAAGGGAGACAGCAAAACCGAAGGGTTGAAGCCGCAGTAGAGTATATGAAAAAATCGGAACCGGTTGCGGCCCCGCAGGCGGTTGCACCCGCCCCACCGGCAGTCGAACCCGTGAAGCAGGCTGAACCGGCAGCAGCCGTCCCGCCGGCGGTTGCACCCGTGAAGCAGGCGGTACCGGCAGCGGCCGCCCCCCCGGCAGCCGAGCCCGTGAAGCAGGCGGTACCGGCAGCCGCCGCCCCGGCAGCCGAACCCGTGAAAAAGGCCGTACCGGTTTCCGGGATAACCAGCGATGGCTTCATGAAGGCGGATAAAGATGGTTTCATGAAGACTGATAAAGATGGCTTCATGAAAACCAAGTAGTTAAATATAAGATGCGATGTCGGGGGCCGTACTTTGCGTAAGTATGGCCCCTGGATCGGCATTGGCCGTCAGCACTCACTGAAGGGTCAGCACAGCCATCCGCCGTGACGTTAAATAACAGCGTTTCATTGATACGTTAAAAAGAAGGCCTCTCGATGGTCCATGATCATATCGAGGGGCCTTTTCTTTATCTTACTGAATCTTACTGAAATAAAATCTCACAAAAATCTTGACAGTTTTATTGAAGGAAGATAAGCAGTTCAAAGACATAAATTCGGAGAATCAGCGGAGTTCAAATGTATTCAGCAACGAAAGTGTTGGAAGGTGATGTTCTCGCCGCAGCCGTGCTCATGCGGGGCATCGAAGACGAACGTCCGGATGCGCTTGAGGCATTGGGGGCCGTTTATCCGCATACCGGCCGGGCATACGTGATTGGGTTGACGGGGCCTCCGGGCGTCGGCAAGAGCACCTTGATCGACACCTTGATCGGTGCTTTCCGAAAGAAAGACATGACCGTCGGCGTTGTTGCCGTCGATCCGACGAGCCCCTTCAGTGGCGGCGCCGTACTGGGCGATCGCATCAGGATGCAGGAGCACGCCATGGATCGGGGCGTCTTTATCCGCAGCATGGCCACAAGAGGCTGGAGAGGCGGCTTGTCAAAGGCAACCATCAGCATGATCCATGTCATGGATGCCATGGGCAAGGATGTCATCCTTGTAGAAACGGTCGGTACGGGACAATCGGAGGTCGAGATTACCAAGGTTTCCGATACATCCGTCCTGGTTCTGTCCCCGGACTCGGGTGATCAGGTGCAGGTGATCAAGGCCGGCATTCTCGAAGCGGCAGACGTCTTTGTCGTCAACAAAGCGGATAAAGGCGGCGCCGATTATGTCATTTCAAGGGTGGAGTTTATGCTGGGAATGCGGTCGTTCTGCCCGGAAGACTGGAAGCCGTGCATCGTTCTGACCCAGGCCAGCTCCGGCAAAGGTGCGGAAGAGCTGGCCGACGCCTTGCTCGAACATAAAAAACACCTGGGCAAAAGCGGCGAATTGCAGAAACGCCGGCAGATCCGGGCCAGGGAAGAACTGCTGAAAAACGTGGAGACCTTTGTACGGGATTACTGTTCTCAGGGTCTCGTGGATGAGGGCCATCTTGAAGAACTGGTGGACCGTATCGCGCAGAGAAAGATGGACCCGCACACGGCCGCCATGAAAATCATTGACTGGCTGGGCGCGCATTTCAAGCAGATTGCCACGCACTGACCAGGGCCAGTAAAGCAACATTCGTTGCCATAAAATAAAGAATAAGGAGGAATGTCGCATCACAGAAAAGACGGTAGGGAATTTAACATTAACGGAAGTATTTGAAAGGAGGGCGGAAATGGATAGTGGAAAGACCACCAAGCAAATTCTGAAAGAGAAACTGGCGTCGGAGAAAGGAACACCGCTGTACAATCCCGAAGCACTGACCAAGATGAAAAAAGACTTCGAGGTATGGAAGAATACGGTGGTTCTGGAGAAGGATAGAAAGGACTGGTTTGTCACCCCCAAAACGATCATGGGTTCCGATATACCGCGGGGACTTCTCTATACGCCGATCGACAATGAAAACCTTGATTATGAAAAGGATTTAGGCTTTTCCGGTCAGGAACCCTTCACGCGGGGCCTGCATGCCAACATGTATCGCGGTCGGACCTGGACGCTGCGCCAGCTGTCGGCCGCCGGTTCTCCGGAAGAGGTCAACAACCGGCTCAAGATGCTGCTCGAGCGCGGCGCCACCGGGACGAATCTGGCGCTGGATCTGGCCACCGTGCAGATGTTTGACTCCGATGAGCGCGAAGCGTTGGGACAGGTCGGAACCGTGGGTGTTCCGATCGACTGCGTCGAGGACATGGAGGTCATCTACAAGGATATCCCCATCGACAAGATCAGCGCCTCCATCGTGACGCATTACCCGCGCAATACTTCAATTATCTTCCCGATGTATCTCGTCATGGCCGAGCGCCGGGGCATTTCCTGGGACAAGTTGCCCGGCAGCGTGCAGAATGACTTCATCATGGAAAGCGTCGTACGCAGCGCCTCTGAATACATCCCGCCGCGCGACGATTTTAGGGTGCAGTGCGACAACATTGAATTTATCCGTAAGTATGTCCCGCGCTGGAATTTTATCACCCTGAACGGCTACAACCTCCGGGAGTGGGGAACATCCGGCATCACCGAAATGGCCGTGGCCATCGCCAACGGCATCGAAATTCTCAAAGATATGGGCAGAAGGGGCTATGATCCCGACTGGGTCGGCGAAAGACTGGCGTTCTTCTGGTCCCCGGCCAATGGCTTCTTCGAAGAAGTTGCCCGCCTGCGGGCCGTCAGACGCCTGTGGTACCGGATCATGAAATACCGGTTCGGCTGCAAGAACCCGAGATCCATGTGGAGCAAGTGCCATGTGCAGACGTCGGGCGTGTCACTCATGCGTGAGGAACCGATGGCCAACGTGGCCAGGTCG
This sequence comes from uncultured Syntrophaceae bacterium, assembly GCA_964467445.1. Taxonomy (GTDB): domain Bacteria; phylum Desulfobacterota; class Syntrophia; order Syntrophales; family Fen-1087; genus JAPLJM01. The sequence goes on along the minus strand of CAYXQK010000240.1, from coordinate 288 downwards.
GCCTATCACGCCATGGCTGCGGCGCTGGGTGGGGCACAGTCGCTGCATGTCGATGGTTACGATGAAGCCTACTCCGTGCCGTCGGACGTGGCCAACCTGCTGGCCTTGAGAACCCAGCAGATCATCGAAGCAGAGACGCAGATTACACAGGTCGTGGATCCGCTTGCCGGTTCCTTCTATGTGGAGGCGCTGACCAACAAGATCGAAGACCTGATCCTTGGCGAAATCGATGAAATCGAGAAGATGGGCGGCCTCGTGGATGTCGTGGACAGCGGCTGGCTGCACAAC
>CAYXQK010000239.1:0-7321 GCA_964467445.1 uncultured Syntrophaceae bacterium | reverse complement strand
CGACATTTGTCCTCGTGCATGGCGCCACGGCCGGCGGCTGGATCTGGCGGTCCGTCCCGTCGCTTCTGCGGGCGGCGGGACAGGATGTCTATACCCCGACCCTGACAGGACTGGGAGAACGCCGGCATCTGTTCAGTCCAGAAACTACCATGGAAACCCATATCCTGGACATCTTCAATGTCCTCGATTTCGAGAACCTGCATCATGTCATATTGGTCGGTCACAGTTACGGCGGTGCGGTTATTACGGGCGTCGCCGAACTGTGTGCGGAAAGATTGTCCCATCTGGTTTATCTGGATGCCTTTGTTCCACAGGATGGCGAGGCCGTGAAAGATCTCTATGATTCCCCGGTGGCTGACGCCCTGGCCGAGCACTACCTGAATGGCGGCAAAGGTGGATCTGAAGACGCAGCAGTGGCCGGAGACGCGCGGTTTACGGCGCACCCCCTCAAGACGTTTGTTCATCCCCTGCAGCTGAAAAGCAAAGCGGCAGCGGCCCTGCCCCGGACCTATATCTTTTGTACCGAAAAACAGGAAATGGGCCTGCGCGCACAGGGCATTATCCGATCTGCGGACCGGGCAAAGGCCGCAGGATGGAGCTATCATGAATTGAATACCGGCCATCATCCCATGTGGACCCTGCCGAGGGAGTTGACGGATATTCTGCTCAGCATTCCGGACAGGACATAAGCTTTTGCCGCATGGCCGCAAGAATCAAATGAAGATCAAACCTGTCGCACTGTCATCTTCCGGGTTCGTCTGTTTCGCTCACCGGGGCGCCAGCGGATTCGAACCGGAAAATACGCTGCTGGCCATTGAAAAGGCCATCTCGATGGGCGCCCCCTGGATTGAAATCGACGTTTTTGCCGTGGAAGACGAACTCGTCGTCATTCATGACGATCGGCTCGAGACGACGACCAACGGCGCCGGTTATGTGACGCAACAGTCTCTGGCCTACCTGAGATCTCTCGATGCCGGCAAGGGCCAGAGGATTCCGCTGCTGCGCGAGGTCTTTGATCTCGTGGACGGCAGGGTGGGCGTCAATGTGGAATTGAAGGGCCCCGAAACCGCGGAGCCCGTCATAAAACTCGTTAATGAATACAACGGGCTTCCGGGCCTGGATTACGGCCAGATCCTTGTCTCCTCTTTCAACCGCTGCGAACTGATCAAAGCCCGGCATTTGACCCCGGACATCCCGATTGGCGTCCTCGTGCGCGGCATACCGCGAGATGATGCCGCATTTGCCGAAGACCTTGGCGCTGTATCCGTTCACGCAGGTCTTTCCTTTGTCCATCGGGCTTTTGTGGACGACGCCCACCGGCGCGGTCTTAAAGTCTTTGTCTATACCGTCAACCACCGGGACGATCTGCAGCGCATGCGGGCAATGGGGGTGGACGGCGTGTTTACCAACTATCCTGATCTGGCGCTCTCGGACAATCGCTGAATATGTTTGATCATTTTGACTTTATCGCCCCGTGGTACGACCGGATCGTCCGCCTTCCCGTTTCACCCCGGCTCACAGAACTGCTCAAATTGCCAAGGGACGGAATCCTGCTCGACGCCGGCGGCGGCACCGGCCGTTCGTCTTTTCATCTTCGCCCGATGGTCGGCAGACTCGTCATTTGTGATTTTTCCCTTCCCATGCTGAGACAGGCGCAGGCCAAAGGGGAAATACACGTGACGCAGTCGCGGGCTGAACAACTTCCTTTCAGGGATGGCCTCTTTGACCGCGTGATGATCATCGACGCCCTCCATCACTTTTTCGACCAGCAAGCGGCGATCCGGGAACTCATTCGTGTCCTGAAGCCCGGAGGACGCCTCGTGATCGAGGAGCCGGACCGGCAGCACTGGATCATCAAAGTGCTGGCGGTTGCAGAAAAAATGGCCATCATGCGCAGCCATATCCACACCATGACGGACATCCTTGGCATGATCGCCGCCTCCGGGCTTGATGCACAGATCGAGCGGGGGAGCCGTTTCACCTCGTGGATCATCGCCGATAAACATCTCCGCTCCTGATGCTTCAGGACCATGCGGCCTTCACGCCTTGATGTCCTTAATGACTTAATAATTTTGGTTAGATCGCCTTCTTTTGGCGGGCCAGGCAGGAGTGAGGGAATTATTTCAAACCACCCTCTCCATCTTTATTTGACTTGAAGATTCTAAAATGGTAGGGGTGGCGCCATCGTTTATCGAATCTTTTTTGAGGGGAAAAACATGTTTCTAAAACAGATGCAGGTGGGCAACATGGCGGTTTTCGCCTATCTTCTGGGCGACACCTCCACGGGAGAAGCACTGGTCATCGATCCGGCCGCCAATATTGACGGAATCATCGCCCAGGCGGATCAAAACAAAGTTAAAATCCAGTATATTGTCAATACCCACGGCCATGTGGATCATATCGCGGGCAACCTGGACATGAAAAATAAAACAGGGGCAAAGATCATCATTCACGAAAGCGATGCGGAAATGCTCACATCCACCCCGGCCATGATTCTGAAAATGTTCGGCGCCAAACAGTCCCCGACTGCAGACAGGACCGTTGGGGATGGCGATATCATCTCGGTCGGCGGAATCTCCCTGAAAGTCCTGCATACACCGGGACACTCGCCGGGAAGTATGTCGCTGTATACCGAAGGATATGTCTTTACCGGGGATACACTGTTTGTCGGCGGCGTCGGGCGAACCGATCTTCCCGGAGGCTCCTCGCAGGTCATAGCCCGTTCCATCCAGCAAAAACTCTGCACCTTACCCGACGACACGAAGGTTATGCCGGGACATGACTATGGCGGAGCACCGACGTCTACCATCGGCCGTGAAAAAACATCCAACCCCTTTCTGAAATGAGGATTTGATCATGAATAATCAAGGAGTTGTCAAGACGGAATTCAGCACGCTGACACTGGCCAACAGAGGGAAGGTCCGGGATATTTACGATCTGGATCAGTATCTGCTTATCGTCGCCACAGACAGGATTTCTGCCTTCGATGTCGTGATGCCTGATCCCATCCCCGGCAAGGGGGAAATCCTGACCCGAATGTCCGCCTTCTGGTTCGAGAAAACGCAGGATATCATCAGGAATCACCTGGTCGCCTCCGATCCGGGCGCGTATCCGGAATTCTGCTCACCCTATCGCGACCTGTTACGGGGAAGAAGCATGCTGGTGAAAAAAGCGGAGCCTCTGCCCGTGGAGTGCATTGTCAGAGGCTATCTGAGCGGTTCCGGCTGGAAGGATTACGGTCGGACCGGTATGGTTTCCGGAATCCGCCTCCCCGGCGGATTGAGAGAATCGGACAGACTGCCCCGGCCCATTTTTACCCCTTCCACCAAAGCGGCCGCCGGTGAACACGACCAGTCGATCACACAGCAGGAGATGGAAAAGCTGATTGGCGCCGACCTGACTGCAGAGGTGATCGATATCAGCCTGAAGATCTACAGCCGCGCCTTCAGCATCGCCGACGCCGCCGGGATTATCATCGCCGATACAAAAATGGAATTCGGTCTTGTCAACGGTGAACTCATCCTGATTGACGAGCTGCTGACTCCGGATTCGTCACGTTTCTGGCCAAAGGATGACTACGAGCCCGGAAGGGCGCAAAAAAGCTTCGACAAACAATTCCTCCGGGACTATCTCCTGTCCATCCCCTGGGATCAGAAGCCGCCGGCGCCGGCCCTCCCAGCGGGTATCATTCTAAAAACAAAAGAAAAATACGAAGAAGCCCTTCGGCGACTGATTAAACAGGACGTCGGTCCTTGACAGGCCCATGCAGGAGGCTTATCTTACGGGATATCCTTGCGGTATTGTCACAAGGACATGAAATTATCATATCGGAGCAAATACAAAACATTACATGATAAAACGATGTTATTATGAAGTCCTCGGCGTGGAGAGAAACGCCACTGAAGAGGATATCAAAAAAAATTATCGAAAACTGGCCATGCAATACCATCCCGATCGCAACTCAGGCGATAAGGAGGCAGAGGAGCAGTTCAAGGAAGCCGCCGAGTCCTATGAAGTCCTGAGCGATCGGGAGAAAAGAGACATTTATGACCGCTATGGCCATGAGGGGCTCATAAACACCGGTTTTCGGGGTTTCTCCGGGTTCGAGGATATTTTTTCGAGCTTCGGCAGTATCTTTGAAGATGTTTTCGGATTCAGCAACGGACGATCAAGGTCCAGAACGGCGGCGCGCGCAGGCAACGATCTGCGCTACGATATGAAAATATCCTTTATGGACGCAGCCATTGGCCTGGCCAGGGACATCGAAGTCCCCAAATACGAAACATGCGGCGACTGCCGGGGAACAGGCGCAGCTGCCGGCACCAGCCCGGAGATCTGCCGCCGCTGCCAGGGCCGCGGACAGGTGACCCAGTCCAGCGGGTTCTTCAGTATCAGCAGCACCTGTCCGGGTTGCCGGGGCGAGGGACGTATTATTAAAGAACCCTGTCGGCCCTGCACGGGCACAGGCCGGAAACAAATAACCAGGACTGTAAATATCAAGATTCCGGCCGGGGTTGAAACGGGTTCCCGTTTAAGACTGCGCAGTGAGGGAGAACAGGGAAGTCACGGCGGGCCGAGCGGGGATCTGTATGTATTCATTCACGTGGAACCCCATGAATTCTTTGAGCGAAACGGCGCCGACCTTTATTGCCGCGTTCCCATTTCATTCGTCCAGGCGGCCCTGGGCGCCACGATCGAAGTGCCCACGCTTATGGGCAACGAGAAGCTGAAAATCCCCAGGGGAACCCCATCCGGCAAGACGTTCCGTTTGAGGGGCAAGGGCATTGCCCACCTGCGGGGTTCCGGACGGGGGGACCAGATCATTGAAACGGTGGTAACAATACCGGCTCAGTTGAATCGGAAACAGGAAGAGCTGCTCCGGGAGTTTGCACAGCTCAGCAGCGAGCAGGGATTACACTCCTGAAATCAATTGACTTGCAAAAGTATCGAAAATTTCATAAAGAGGGCTATCCATCACGGCGGGGAAGTGAGTCTCGTAGATGATAAAGGAAAAGAACCTGGATAGGAAAGGAGAAGCCATGTTAAGAAAAAAGATGCGATTGTGGTTGCTTGTAATGGGTTTTTTCCTGATTTCCGCCTGCGGTCCGGAGATCCTGATCATAGGAGGCATCGTCGGCTCAGGCGCGGGGACGTACTACTATATCGATGGCGAACTGGTGACCGACTATAGCGCCCCCTTTGACAAGGTTTGGGGCGCCTGTGAAAAAACCGTCGCGGATATGCGTGGAAAAGACGTCAAGCCGAAACGGGAAATCGGCATGGGCAGTATTCAAACCGTGATTAACGATGAGAATGTAAAATTCAAAGTAACCTACAAGAACAAAAACCTGACCAGTGTCGGCGTTCGGGTCGGCTACTTGGGCAACAAGCTGTCTTCCCAGCTTCTGCATGACAAGGTTTATGATAACATCGCTAAAAGTGGCGCCTTCCCGCAACCATGAAAGATTGCCCGTGACTGCCTGCAGCAGGGTCCGGCAATGAAAAAATTGATTGCGGGAATCGTTTTAGGCATCGCCCTGATCTACCTGTCGCTCCAGGGGATTGATTTCCAGAAAGTCGCGGATGGTTTCAAGCAGGTCCGGCTGGATTATGTCCTGCTTTTCCTGGTGATTGTCTTTTGTGTCCAGTTCTTGCGGTCGTTTCGCTGGGGATTGATGCTGCGCCCCCTCGATCAAGTCGATCAAATTTCTCTTTTTTCCGTGACCAGCGTCGGCTTTTTAGCGATCATCTCCCTTCCGGCCAGGCTGGGCGAGTTGGCCCGGCCGTATCTGATCACCAAAAAAAGCAAAATCAAGATGACGGCCGCCCTGGGTACGATTTTTGTCGAGCGGGTCTGTGACAGTATCTCCATTCTGGCAATCTTTGCCGTCATCCTGTTTTTTATCCCTTCCCTCCCCCCGTGGCTGGTTCGATCAGCTCTGTTGGTCTCTCTGCTGACCTGCTTCTTTCTGGCGGTCATCGTCTTCATGCTCATGAGGCGGGAGACCGCGCTGAAGATATTTTCACCGTTGATCAATCGCCTACCCGAACGTTTTGCCGGGAAAATCGATGGCTTGCTTCACCAGCTGATCGATGGGTTTAAAATTTTCAGCGATTTCAGGTTGCTGCTTCAGGTCATCCTGCTGTCGGTGGTCGTCTGGCTGATCAATGCGGCGGCCATTTATACGTTGTTTCATGCCTTTGCACTCCAATTGCCCTTCGCCGCCGCAATTGTTTTGATGATCATCCTGTTGATCGGCATCGCCATCCCGACGGCGCCGGGATTCATCGGCAACTGGCATTACGCCTGTATTCTTGGCCTCACCCTCTTCGACGTCTCTAAGTCAGAAGCCCTCACCTTTGCAATTATCTATCATTTCCTCTCTATCGGCATCGTCATCGCCCTGGGAATTATTTTTCTTCCCTTCAATAAATTTTCCATCGCCGATATGAAGAAGGAAGCCCTGTCTACCCATCAGGCATCACCATCTACGGATTTAACGTCCAACCCATAATTTTTTATTTTCCGGTGAAGATTGCTTCTTTCCAGGCCGATGGACTCTGCCGTCCGGGATATATTCCCTTCAAATTCCCGCAATTTTTTCTCAATGTAGCGTTTTTCAAAATTCCATTTTGCTTCCTTATAAGAGTCCGAAACGGGCATGAGCTTATCCGGTGCGCCCTGATCGCTTTCCCTGAATAACGCGGGAATATCGCCGGCAGCGATCGCGTTCACCTGTGTCATGATAAAAAGCCTTTCGGTGGTGTTTTTTAATTCCCGGACATTGCCCGGCCAGTTGTGTTCCATCAGCAGGGCCACCGCTTCCTGTGTCATGGTCTTTGCCGGCTCTCCTTCCTTGACGGAAAACTCCTGCAGGAAACGCTCGACCAGCAAAGGGATATCTTCTTTGCGTTCCCGCAGGGGGGCGATTTTCAGCGGAATCACGTTCAAGCGATAAAAAAGATCCTGACGAAAACGGCCCTCCTCCATTTCTTTTTCGAGATCCTTATTCGTCGCGGCCAGCACCCGCACATCCGTGGGGATCAGCTTTGTACCGCCGACCCGCTCAAATTTCTTCTCCTGCAGGATTCTTAAAATTTTTGCCTGCGCCTTCAGGCTCATGTCGGCGACTTCGTCCAGAAAAATCGTCCCTTCATGGGCCAGATCGAACTTGCCTCTCTTTTTCATCGTAGCCCCCGTGAAGGCGCCCCTCTCGTGGCCGAACAATTCACTCTCAATCAGGTCTTCCGGAATGGCGGCACAGTTCACTTCAATAAAGGGTTTGCCGGCCCGCCGGCTTTGCCTGTGAATGGAACGGGC
>CAYXQK010000238.1:0-2713 GCA_964467445.1 uncultured Syntrophaceae bacterium | reverse complement strand
ATCCGCCGGCAGCCGTCGGCAGGTTGTCCGGCAGGAGGCAGGCCGGCAAAGACAGCAGGTCGTTCGTCCGGATGAAGTGATTCCCATGGACGAGAATGATTTCAAAGACTTCTAAGCCAAGCTGACCTTTTGATCTGATGACCGGCTGGATTCCGCATATCATTGGAATCCGGCCGGTGGCTTGACCGGTGATGGATGATCGCCCCAGCGGGCGTCTTCTCATTTCCGAAGGATGTTTCAACAATTGAAAATATGGGCATGGCTGTATGCGACGCCTTGAGCCGACTCGGCAGATGTCATGAAGAATATCCTTGAAACAAAAGGCAAGGCGAAATATGAATCGGCGCGGAAAATGGAGACTTGCCGATGAATCGAAAAATCATGGTGGTGGATGACGAGAAATCCATTCGCGATCTTTTTGCGTCCGCTTTCAGCGACGCCGGATACGATGTTCATCTGGCGGAAAACGGCGAAGCGGCGCTGGATATCCTCGGCATGCAGGAGATTGAACTGATCTTTCTCGATCTGAAGCTCTTCGGCATGAACGGGATCGAACTGTGCCGGCAGATCCGGAAGACCAGGCCCATTGCCATCATCTATGCCATTACCGGATGGTCGGGTCTGTTTGAAATCGAAGAATGCCGAGAGGCCGGCTTTGACGATTACTTCAAGAAGCCCATGTCACTGGACCTCCTGTTTAAATCGGTGGAAGACGCCTTTGAAAAGCTGGACCGCTGGAGGCGACGTTATCCCGTCGCGTGACAGCCGCTGATCGTTACAGATTCTAAGCAGTCTGACCCGCAAAGACCTGACCGACAAGATTCTTGACCCGTTCGATGATCTTTTCATAATAGAGGCTGTTGCGCTGGACATAGATGTGCATCTTTGTCCGTTCAAAGATCCCACCGCCGTGATCAATGAACGCCCTGAACTGATCCGGAGAATTGAACCGGCGGAAGAAGAGTTCACCCCAATGGTTGCTGAAGACCACGCAAAGGTCGTCGATATCCCTCGCTTGCCCGGGTTTTTCGAAGTTGACGATAATGAGCAGGGTTGTCACTTTTTCTGTTTCGACGAAGTGATCAAAATCGGCGCCCGTGATATCAAAGACGCCGAATAGTTCCCGGACCCGTTTTGCCAGGTTGTTGATTTCCTGGAGGGTGATCGGCGTGGGATTTGGCGTCATGCGGACGCTTGACGAACCATAGAGGTCGTTCCAGACCAGATAGGCAATGCAACAGACGATATCCGCACCGGCCACGACAGGTTTTGACGGCTCGCCTGCGGCAGACACATGCCATAATTTCTTGTTGTTGACGAAAAGGAGGGTGGGAAGATTCGGATTATACAGGGGCTTGTGAATAATTTTGATTTTGCCGGGCTTTCTTTCAAGACACACAGCTAACTTCCTGCCAATGATGGTCATGTCCTGGCGTGTGATCCCGCTGATGACATCCTGCTGATGAGACATAATCTTTTTATAGATATTGAGCAGGAGTCTAAAAATTTTCTCTCCGAATTCCAGCTGCGCCAGTAGCGGCCAGTCGGCAAAGTCATTCAACCGATGGATCTGTTCCCGGTTGAGAGGGTAAGTCTGGAAAATTTCCTTTGCAAGGTTCTCTTTAAGGGTCAGTTTCTTCGCGAGAAAACGCAGATCATAGCGCAGATAGCTGCATTGCATGATAAAATCGAATTTCTCGGGATGGACGCTCCGGCTGTATTCGAGAATGGCATTGAGCGTAAAGACGCTCGGATCGTGAAAGACAAATTCTCGCGTCTGATTAAGGATTGAATCGCGGAAGCGGCGGCAAAGGAGTTCCTCTTCAGGGGACGCCAGAAGCATATCGAGCAGAAGCATCTTCATGACCGACTTCAGGGGATGAGTCAGGGCTTTGTTGAATTGCCAGAGCGCAGCGCCGAAATATTCATCATGATCGACAGACAACGGCGGCCCCATATCGATGCAGTCGTAATCGCCAAAAGCATCATTTGCGTACTGGTCGGAAAATGCATGATAATCCACAGTTTTAAGATCGAAACAGACCCACCAGAGCGGAATCTTCCCGCTGATCAGGATGGAGGTTCGGTAAAATTCCTCTTTCAGGACATTTCGTTGAGCGCTTCCCGAACTCTCCTCATCCGTGACGCCGAAGTTCGAATTCCGGATATCTCCAACATCGCAGATAAAGAAATAGACTGGCATCCTCAGATTGGCATCCATCCAGTCCTTGATGAGATTGATCTTCTGCAAGAGGTGCACTTTGGCGCTTTCTTCGAAATCGGCTTTATTGATGCAAACCCAGATATCGCAGTCCGAATGGGCCGTCTGACTGATCGTGCCGACGCTTCCGATGGTATAGAGCCCCTGAATCAATGAAACCTGCGTTGTAGGCTTGAGCAGCGATTCGTTTTTCCTGATATTGAACAGCGACTTGAAAGAGGATTCTCGCCTGATGAGAGCCTGATCCGTCGTTGCGCCGAAAACGGCAATGGCCTTTTTCAGATTCGGCACAAAACCCGGGACGGCAGGATCATTGACGCTCAACATCCAGGGAAGCAGATAAAGGATGGATTCAGCGTCTTTCGGGGTCAGTTCGAGAAAAATGTTCTTTCGAAAAAGGTTATAGGTTAAATAAACCTTCTTGTTGTGGATGAATGTCTTTTGCAGCATAGAGATAGTTTACCCAGCGTGATCACAAATGCCCGACGTGGG
>CAYXQK010000237.1:0-3225 GCA_964467445.1 uncultured Syntrophaceae bacterium | reverse complement strand
GACCAGCCCCATGCGAAGGGCAACATCCGCGGGGCAATCACGGCCGGTGAAGGCCAGCATACGGGTATTTCCCTGGCCGATAATATTGGGAAGACGGTTCAGGCTGCCCATATCGGCAACGATGGCAATCTTCGTTTCCCGTAGAGAGAACCGGGCATCCTTTGCGGCCAGGCGAAGATCACAGGCGGAGCTCAGGTCTAGGCCGGCGCCGATGCAATGGCGATGGACGGCGGCGATATAGATATTGTTCCCCTGGGTCATGCGGTTGAAACCCTCCTGCATCTGGATGATCAGGTCATAAAGTTTCTCACGGAACTCCGGCGTCGCTCCGATCAGGGTGTTCTGATTGTTCACGAAAAATTCGAAGACGTCGATGCCCACGCTGAAGGATTTTCCGCGGCCGGCGATGACGACCACGCGGACCTCCGGATCCTTTTCCAGATCGTCCACGACAAAGGGCAGATCGCGCCAGAAGGGCCAGCTCATGGCGTTTAACTTCTCGGGGCGGTTTAGATAAAGCACGGCCGTTTGCTGTTCCACGTGTTTTTCAACTTCAAAAAAGGGATAGGCATTCATGGGGGATAACTCCTTTCCGTAATGGATGTCCTTGTAGCGGAAGCACACGGTCTCTGTCAATGTTTTTTCAGCATTTGCCGGGTTCCGGAGGTTGGAATGAGCGGTCAAATTAACCTTTTGCAGGCCCGGCATTTATGCTAATAAGCTCATCCGTGAAATCATTTCTATAGATAAGGAGAACGCACATGGCCCATCTGATTATTGATCCAAGGGATCAGAAATTTGTGCTTTATGAAATGCTGCATGTGGAGGAACTCTTCAAAGCCGAGCGATATGCCGATTTCTCGGAGGACATGGTGGATATGGTTTTGAGGGAGGCCGAAAGGATGGCCGTAGAGGTCCTTTTCCCGGTGTTGGCCGAGGGTGACCGCGAAGGCTGCAAGCTCGATAAGGGCGTTGTTTATGTTCCGGAAGCCTTTCACCGGGTGTACAGGCTTTACTGTGACGGCGGCTGGATCACCATGAGCGTCTCTCCGGAATCCGGCGGTCAGGGGTTTCCCCATGCGGTCACGGCGGCGGCAAAGGAGTGGTTCATCCATAATTTCGGCGTCGTCTGCTATCCCTACCTGACGGAAGGGGCGGCCCATCTCGTCGAGGTGTACGGAACGGAAGCGCAGAAAAAGAAATATCTCGCCCGGATGCATGCCGGCCAGTGGGCCGGAACCATGGCCCTCACGGAGCCCGACGCAGGAACCGATGTCGGAAATCTCAAGACCAAAGCCTTCCGTCAGCCCGACGGCAGCTATAGAATTCAGGGATCGAAAATCTTTATCACGGGGGCTGATCAGAACCTGACGGAGAATATCATCAATCCCGTCCTGGCCCGGATCGAAGGCGATCCTCCCGGGACGGGTGGCATTTCGATCTTCCTTGTGCCCAAATACGTGGTTCATGACGACGGCACGCTGGGACGGCGGAACGATTACACCATCGGCTCCATCGAGGAAAAAATGGGGCTCCACGGCAGCGCCACCTGCGCCATTAACTTCGGCGACAATAATGACTGCTATGCTGAACTTCTGGGACAGGAACGGCAGGGCATGAAAGTCATGTTCCAGATGATGAATGAAGCGCGCATCGGCGTCGGCCTTCAGTCGCTCTCGAGCAGCTCCATTGCCTATCTTCACGCCCTTCAGTATGCCCGGGAGCGCCTCCAGGGGTCGTTGCTTCAGGACATGAAAAACCCCGAGGCGCCGCGCGTGCCGATTATCTGTCATCCCGATGTCCGGCGGATGCTGCTGTGGATGAAGGCCCACGTGGACGGGATGCGGGCGTTGATGTACTATTTGCCTTATTGCGCCGATCAGATCCGCATTGCCGCCGATGAAGCTCAAAAGGATAAGTGGCAGGGGATTCTGGAAGTGATGACGCCCATCTGCAAGGCCTATTGTTCCGATATGGCCTTCCGCGTCACGGAGACGGCCATCCAGGTTTACGGCGGATACGGATACTGCTCCGAATATCCCGTGGAGCAGTTCATGCGCGATGTCAAGATTGCGTCTCTCTACGAAGGCGCCAACGGCATTCAGGCCCTGGACCTGATCGGGCGCAAACTGGGAATGAAAAAAGGCCTCTATTTCATGAATCTGCTGGGTGAGATGGGGGCGACAATAACAAAATATAAGGAAAATCATGATCTTAAAGATTTGGCCGCGGATGTCCAGGCTGCCGTCAATCTCCTGGCGGAAACGGGAATGTATTTTGCGGGTTGTGCAAAGGCCGGCCGGTTCCTCATTCCGGTGGCCAACGCCTATCCCTTCCTGATGATGATGGGCAAGGTGATTATGTCATGGCTTCTGCTGTGGGAAGCGGGTGTTGCCGCCGAGAAGCTCACGGTCCTCTACCGTGAGCAGGGGATCGATCTTCAGAATGCCGGCCAGGTTCAGGCGTTCATCAAGGACCACCAGGATGCTGCCTTCTACGCCGGCAAAGGGGCGTCGGCGCGTTATTTTATCAAGCATGTTCTGCCGGAGGTGCATGCCGCGTCAACGGCCATCAGAAGCGAAGATCTGTCGATGATTGATATCGTCGACGAGAGTTTTGCTTCATGAAATGATGGCTCCGTAAAAAGTCCGGATGCTTCGTTGCGCTGCATCCCTCGTCATTGCGGCGTATGTCCATATACGCCTCATTCCTCATGACGTTGCGCGCCTCGCCTGCGGAACTTTTTACGGAGCCGTCCAAAATGTAAGTTGTTTTGACTTTTACGAGTTCATCATGAAATCCATATTTTTATCGGATGCGCACCTGAAAAGTCGCCGCGATCCCTGTTACCGGGACCTGATGGGCTTCCTGGACAGCCTGTGCGAGGCCGGCGTCGATAAGCTCTTCATTGCCGGCGATTTCTTTGATTTCTGGTTCTGCAAGGATCATCAGATCTACCCGGAGTTTGAAGAGATCATTGAAAAACTCGTCATGCTCAAGGCAGCGGGTATTCAGATCACGTTCTGCGAAGGCAACCACGATTTTTTCCTGAAAAGCTATTTCGGAAAAAAACAGGGCATGAATGTCTATGAAGATTGGGCCGTGATTGACCTGGATGGTCGAAAAACGTTGTTGGCGCACGGCGACCTGGTGGACCGGAAAAATAAAAAATATATGATGCTGCGGAAGATCCTGCGCAGTCGATTGTTTTATGAAATACAGACC
>CAYXQK010000236.1:0-6923 GCA_964467445.1 uncultured Syntrophaceae bacterium | reverse complement strand
GGCCAGATCGAAACGCACCTGCTGACCCGGCAATATGAAGGATTTATGAAGAAAGGGCGGATTGCCAGGCGACGCTGAATAACGCCACCAGAGAGAAGGTTATATCACAATGATTATCCTCAAACGGCCTGAGGAAATCGAAAAAATAAGAAAAAGCAACATCATCGTCTCGGAAATACTCAGAGAGCTGAAAGAAAAGATAAGACCCGGCATAACGACGCTGGAGCTCAACCGCTATTCCGAGGAACTGGCTAAAAAAAAAGGAGCCAAGCCGGCTTTTAAGGGGTATCGCGGGTATCCTTTTGCTCTTTGCACATCCGTTAATTCGGAAGTCGTACATGGAATGCCGTCCATCCGGGTCCTCAAAACCGGAGACATTGTCAGTCTGGACTTCGGGGCTTATTATCAGGGATTTTACGGGGATGCCGCGATCACGGTACCCATTGGCGATGTTACCGAGGAAGCCCGGCTGCTGCTGCAGACGACGGAACAGAGCCTTTATGATGGAATTCTCCAGGCCCGGGCGGGGAACAGGTTGGGCGATATTTCCGCAGCCGTTCAGAGTCGTGTCGAGGCGGCGGGATTCTCCGTCGTCAGGGACTTTGTCGGTCATGGCATCGGTAAAAACCTGCATGAAGAACCCCAAGTTCCAAATTATGGGGTGAGCGGCAGAGGGGTCGAATTAAAAAGCGGGATGGTCCTGGCTATTGAACCCATGGTGAATGCGGGAACCTATAAGGTCAGGGTCCTTTCCGACGGGTGGACGGTCGTCACCGAAGACGGTCAGTTATCGGCGCATTTTGAGCATACGGTAGCCATTACAAAGGAAGGTCCGGTCATCCTGAGCTTGAAAAATTAATACAGGGATGCTTTATGGCGAAAGAGGAACCTATAGAAGTTGAAGGGCGTGTTGTTGAGCCCTTGCCCAATGCCATGTTTCGTGTGGAATTGGATAATGGGCACCGCGTTCTTGCCCATATTTCGGGGAAAATGCGCATGCACTTTATCAAAATACTGCCGGGAGACAAGGTGACGGTTGAATTGTCGCCCTATGACTTGACCCGCGGCAGGATTGTATACAGGACCAAATAAACGGCTATGCGGGTATGACAGGCGACGAATCCCCGGCCCCGTGGCGATTCGCAATCGGTTTGAGGAGCATGCATTATGAAAGTACGGTCTTCCGTTAAAAAAATATGTGACAAGTGTAAAATTATCAAGCGCCGTGGCGTATTGAGAATCATTTGCGAGAATCCCAAGCACAAGCAGAGACAGGGATAGGAGCGGTTCATTTAATCAGGAGGATGGCAGGTGGCAAGAATTGCAGGGGTGGACTTACCCAAAAACAAGAGAATGGAGATCGCACTGACCTATATCTATGGGATAGGGCGGTCAAAGTCTAAAGACATTCTTCAAAAGGCAGGGGTCAGTGCGGATACGAAAACGGATCATCTTGCCGATACGGAAATAACCGCGATCAGAAATATTATTGACAGAGATCACAAGGTTGAAGGTGATTTGCGTCGTGATATCTCCATGTCTATAAAACGGCTGATGGATGTCGGTACTTATCGGGGGTTACGGCACCGTAAAGGGCTTCCCGTCAGGGGCCAGCGGACCAGTACCAACGCCCGGACGCGAAAAGGACCCCGGCGGTCCATCGCAGGGAAGAAGAAATAAATCGCAGTGATCGGGAGGATCCATGGCTAAGCCAGTCAGAAAGACAGGGAAAAGAAAAGAGAAAAAGAATATCACCGAAGGGGTTGCCCATATTCAATCGACTTTCAACAACACGATTATCACCATAACGGATCTGAGCGGCAATGTGATCGCATGGGCATCTGCCGGGATGCAGGGATTCAAGGGGTCGCGGAAAAGCACGCCCTTTGCCGCACAGATGGCGGCGGAAGACGCGGTCAAAAAAGCGAAAGAGCATGGTATGCGAAGCGTTCAGGTGTATGTGAAAGGTCCTGGCTCAGGGCGTGAGTCTGCCCTGCGCTCTCTCCAGTTGGCCGGGTTGAATATCAGCCTAATCCGCGACGTCACCCCCATTCCCCACAACGGTTGTCGCCCGCCGAAGCGGAGAAGGGTGTAGGCCTTTAGAGATTTGATGAAAAACATTTTTTAACGCATTGAAAATAGAGTTCAATCAGGGAGGCATCGTTGGCAAGATATAGAGAATCCGCATGCAGGTTGTGCCGTAGAGAGGGTCTGAAGCTGTTTCTTAAGGGAGATCGCTGTTACAGCGAGAAGTGTGCCTTTGAACGGCGGGGTTATGCTCCGGGAGAACACGGACAGATTCGGAAAAAGCATTCAGATTACGGTGTTCAGCTCCGGGCCAAGCAGAAGCTGAAAAGAATGTATGGTCTGCAGGAAAAGCAGTTCCGGGGTTATTTTGAAAAGGCGGACCGGCAAAAAGGCATCACCGGGACGAACCTGCTGTTGTTCCTGGAAAGACGGCTTGATAACATGGTGTTTCGTATGGGATTTGCCAATTCAAGGAACGAGGCGCGGCAGCTTGTCAGGCATAACCACTTTCTGGTGAGCGGCAAGCCAGTGAACATTCCCTCCTTCCTGGTAAAAATAGGCGATGACGTCCAGGTCCGGGAGGGCAGCCGAAAGGTCGAACGGATTCTGGAGGCGGTAGAAACAGTTGCAAGGCGTGGTGTTCCTCCATGGCTCGAATTGGATAAGGAGAACTTTAAAGGCACGGTGAAAATCCTCCCGGTAAGGGACGAACTGACCATGCCGGTTCAGGAACAACTGGTTGTTGAACTTTATTCAAAATAAGTTGATCGATACAGAAATAGCTGCATCAGGACCCGAAGGGTAGGGAATGATCATTATGCAAAGAAATTGGCGCAGTATGATAAGACCGAAGCGAATCGAGATTGATGAGGCGACCCATACGCGTTTTTACGGAGAGTTCATTTGTCAGCCTCTGGAGAGGGGGTTCGGCATTACGTTCGGTAACGCGCTCAGAAGGGTTCTGCTGTCGTCCATCCAGGGCGCGGCAATCGTTTCGGTCCGGATCGATGGTGTTGTCCATGAATTTTCGGCTGTTCCCGGTGTGAAGGAAGATGTGACCGAAATCATCCTCAATCTGAAAGGTGTCCGTCTTAAACTCCACCAGGATGGTCCCCGGATCGTTCGACTCGACATGTCTGAAGAGGGCATCGTAACGGCGGGTGACCTTATCTGCGATCCAACGGTTGAGATTTTGAATCCGGACCATCATATTGCGACCCTTTCCGGGGAGTCTCCTTTCAAGGCGGAAATGGCTGTCAGGACGGGCAAGGGCTATGTTCCCGCAAAAAAAGAGAGAGATGATGAACAACCCGAGGGGACGATCAATATCGACTCGGTCTTTTCTCCCATTAAAAAGGTCAATTATACGGTGGCCCATGCCCGGGTCGGGCAAATCGCCGATTATGACAGGCTCATCATGGAAGTCTGGACGGATGGCAGCGTATGGCCTGAAGACGCCCTTGCCTTTGCGGCCAAAATCTTGAAGGACCAAATGGACATCTTTATTAATTTCAACGAATCAGAAGAGCTGGGAGAACAGCCGGACCCTGAAAAAAAGGATTCCGTTAATGACCACCTGCTGAGACATGTGGATGACCTGGAACTGTCTGTCAGATCGGCCAATTGCCTGAAAAACGCCGGGATTAACCTCATCGGCGAACTTGTTCAAAAGACCGAACCGGAGATGCTGAAAACGAAAAATTTCGGCAGGAAGTCCTTGAATGAGATCAAGGATATCCTGCAGGATATGGGTTTGAATTTCGGCATGAAACTGGATTTCCCGCCCTGGAACAGGGATGAGATAAAGGAAAACTCGGAGACGACGGCAGGGGAGTGACAGGAAAAACCGTTTACAGGTTACAGGAAAGGAAGATGATCGATGCGTCACGGAAAAGCAGGAAGTAAACTCGGCAGGACAACAAGTCACAGAAAAGCCATGCTGAGGAACATGGTTACTTCCTTTTTAAAATATGAACAGGTCAAGACAACCGATGTCAAGGCCAAGGAACTGAAAAAAGTTGCCGAGAAAATGATTACCCTGGGTAAGCGGGGAGACCTCCACGCAAGAAGACAGGCCCTGGCCTTTGTCAGAGATCCTGCGATAGTGGGAAAGCTGTTCAGTGAACTGTCGGAGCGCTATCGTGGCCGCACAGGGGGATACACGAGAATCGTGAAAATGGGTTATCGGACGGGTGACAATGCGCCCCTGTCCGTCATAGAGTTTGTTGATGCCGTACAGAAGCAAAAACCCAAAAAGAAGGCGAAGGCTTCTCCGGCCGCATCATGATACCATGACGGGGTCCGGATAGCAGAGAGGATCGCCCGGACACAGGATTGACCGTAAAGGCAGGATTTTGAAGAATCCTGCCTTTTTATTTGGCGATTTGTCATTTCTTCTTGTTTTTTTCCACAGAAAGATATACTTTCTGCCCGCAATGGTTTTCGGCATGTCTTGTCTTTCTAATTGTTTAATTCATCGGGAAGGAGGTCATTATGGCGGAAGAGAAAATTGGTGAAGTGGTAAAATTTTTTGCAAAGCCGTCTGTAGCGGCGATCAAGATCACCGAGGGTGCATTACACGTCCAGGATACGATCAAAATCTTCGGCCATACGACGGATTTGACCCAGGTCATTGATTCGATGGAAGTCAATAATCAGAAGGTTGACAAGGCCGTGGCCGGCGACTACATCGGAATCAAGGTTGCCGATCGCGTTCGTCCTGGAGATGAGGTGTTCAAGGTCGTTGCCTGACCGGGTTTTTGCGTTGAAGGTCCATGCCATGGGTTGAATGGTGTTTCAGCCGGCCCATGGCTTTTTTTGGTCTCAAGCAGACGGGATTAAATGGATAGGGCCGTGGCAGCGATGGATCCTCTCGCATACCTGAATGATTTGAGCGGTCGGCCCATCCGACTGGGGCTCGCCTCCCTCCGCCGCCTCCTGATCACGATGAAGCATCCTGAAAAAAAATATACAAGCATCATCATCGGTGGAACCAACGGCAAGGGATCCATCGCGACGATGGCGGCCACGATGCTCACCGCCGGCGGTTTTCGCACAGGCCTTTATACCTCACCCCATCTTCTGGATATCCGGGAGCGGATCCGGATTGATGGTAGCATGATCGCCACGGAAGACCTGCGGGCATGTGCGGATGCGATCAGGCGGCAATTGCGCGAGGATCTGACCTATTTTGAGTTTCTCACCGCCATGGCCTTCCATTTCTTTGATGAACAACGGGTGGATATTGCGGTCCTCGAGGTGGGGATGGGAGGAAGACTGGATGCGACGAACGTTGTCGAGCCGGCCGTCTCGGTGATATCGAATATTTCCCTGGATCATCGTCATTATCTGGGAACAAGGATCGAGCAGATTGCCAGGGAAAAGAGCGGGATCATCAAAAAAAACGGTTGCTGTCTCACCGCCGCCGTGCAGAGGCAGGCAATCGGAATCATTAAGGAGGCCTGCCAGAAAAAAAAGGCCCGCTTTCTCAGGGTGGGGGATGAGATCAAAGTCAGGAGGCAGGCCGGGGGGGGGTTTTCATTCCGGGGCCTCAACAAACGGTATGATCATCTTTACTGTCCGCTCAGAGGAAGGCATCAGATTGATAATGCGGCTTTGGCGGTGGGTGCGGTGGTGCATCTGGCCGAACACGGCTTCGCTGTCAAAGAAGAAGCCATTCGCCAGGGATTGAGAGAAACGCAATGGGAGGGGCGTCTGGAAATCCTTCGAGAGCGCCCGATGGTTCTTGTTGACGGAGCCCATAATCCGGCTGGTATTTCCAGCCTCTGCGCCGCCTTGAAAGAAGGTTTTTATTATCGTCGCCTGACCGTCATTTTCGGCGTTCTTGATGATAAGGATCACCGGACCATGCTGAGAAACCTGTCGCCGTTGGCGGACAACCTGATTCTCACCCGACCGGAGAGCGAAAGAGCCCTGCCTCCGTCAGTGATCCTGCAGGTGGCCAGGCAGTATCACCGGGGCGTCATCATGACTGAAAGGCCGGAGGAAGCGCTGCGGATGGCGCTGGCCGCGGCCGGTCCGGACGATCTGATCTGCGTAACCGGCTCTCTTTATCTGATTGGCGCCGTCAAACGTTTTTTTAGCGAACGACGTGGAACGTGATGCGCACCAGAATAGAACTATCAATCATTATCCTGTTGCTCCTGTTGTTTCAGGCGATACCGGGTCTTTGCGCTGAGAAGCGTTCAGCGGAAGCTACGTCCGGCGATCCCGTGATGATCGAAGCAGACAGCATTTCCTATGATTATGAAACGGATACTTATCACGCCGAGGGACAGGTCGTTATTACTTATGTCAAAGGCGTTCTAACGGCAGACCGTGTCTTCCTGGAAAAGACCCGTAATCAAGCCCGCGCGGAAGGAAATGTCGTGCTCAGGAGCGGTCAGGATACCCTGAAAGGGGACAGGATTGACTTTGACATCAGATACAAAACCGGCGTCGCTTACCAGGGCCGGGCATTTATGGCCCAGAATCATTTCTATCTCGATGGTGACCGGATCGAAAAGACCGGGGAGTCCAGCTACATGGTGGATGAGGCCAGAGTGACGACCTGCGACGGGCCGTGCCCGGACTGGCAGTTAACCGCGGACAGGCTTGATGTCACGGTTGAAGGATATGGCAAGCTGAAGCACACGAAGTTTCTGGCAAAGGGCGTTCCGATTCTGTATATCCCCTATCTCATCTTTCCGGCAAAGACCAAACGTCAATCCGGCTTGCTCCCCCCTTACTTTGCTTTTTCCGACAGCAAACTGGGCATGGATGTGGAGGTTCCTTTTTTCTGGGCTATTTCGGAGGATATGGATGCGACGCTCTACCAGCGTTATATGGACAAAAGGGGATACAAACAGGGCGCCGAATTCCGCTACTTTACCAGC
>CAYXQK010000235.1:0-2633 GCA_964467445.1 uncultured Syntrophaceae bacterium | reverse complement strand
TTCGTCGGAAAGAAGATGACGAACGAGGCGTTGTTCCAGCTCGAGGGCCACCTGACCCACAATTTCGCCAAGGGCTTCTGGGCCTCCCTCGACGCCGCGTGGTACTCGGGCGGCAAGGCCACCATCGACGGCGTCGCCGGCACGAAGCTCAAAAATGCCGGACTCTCGTTCACGGCGGGCTATCAGATCAACGACAACGCCCAGCTCACCGTGGGCTACGGGTCGACGCTCGGCGACAACGCCCCGAGCGACCTCCGCCTGAGTCAGTTCCGCGTGACGCTGGTGTACGGCTGGCACCCGTTGGTTGAAGGCGTGAAACGGCTGGGGGGATAAGACCGGTGTCCTGACCTGCGTGCGGCGGCTGATGGAGGCCGCGAGAACGGGGTACAAGACCGTCTGCATTCACTGATTGGTCCCACACGGTTGCCATGGGCGAGCGCCGACTCATCGTCCAAACGTGTTGCATGGCCGTCGTGGCCTGGGTTGCGGCCGCCGGCGCCGCCCTCGCCGACCCTCCCGCCAAGGAATTCTGGCCCGAGATCGACACCTGGCTGCGCGTGTCGAACGCATGGCGGCTCTCGGTATTCGTGCCGATCGCGGAGAACCTCGACACCCATTACCGCGAAGGCAACCTGATCCTTCAGACGGACTACGCATGGTCTGAGTCGAACCGCCACAGACGGCTCGTCGACGAAGGCCGCGCGCAGGCCATGAAGATCTGGCTGCTCCGGGGCGGGTATCTCGGCGGGAAGAGCCTCGATGACCACGGTGCCGAGTACACGGAATACACGTCGTTCGCCGAGTGGCACCTGAGGCTCCCGATCGCGGGCGGCGTCCTCCTGTCGCATCGGCTTCGCAGCGAGCTGTGCTGGCTGGGCGAGGGCGACTCCGAGTTCTCGACCCGGTGGCGCTACCGTCTGTTGGCGGAAAAGGAGTTCGCGACGGGACGCGGCTCAATCGTCCCGTACCTCAGCGTCGAGCCGTACTTCGATTCGCGATACGAGACCGTGAATCGCATCCGGCTGATCGGGGGCACCTCGGTCGTGTGGTCGCCGCGCGCGGCAATTGAAGCCAACGTCACCTATCAGCACGATTCGCATTCATCCACGAAGGAGCTTCTGGCCCTCAACGTGATTCTGCACGTGTTCTTCGACATGAGCCGCCACCCGTAGACCCGGCGCTCGGCTGAAGTGGGAACGCGCCGGGATGGAGCCCGCGGGCTTGCCTGGTCTGAGCCCCTCGGCCTGGCTCGGGGCTCCCTGAGCCTGCCGAAGGGAGCGAAGTCGAAGGCAGCCTGCGTGAGCCGGGGGCGACCATGCTCAACCGACGTGAGGCCAGAGTCAGCGGCTTGGCGCACAGCGGCGCTCGCGGAGGTAAGATGCTACGGGAGGCCGATTGTGATCGAAGCCTTAGAGAGGCAGCGCGGACACATTGCCGCGGCTTGCGCGCGTCATGGGGTGCGGCGACTCGACGCGTTTGGATCCGCGGTTCATGGGAACTTCCGTCCTGACGACAGTGACGTTGATCTCCTGGTCGACTTCGGCCCGATGGACGCCTACGCTCGAGTCGATGCCTACTTCGGTCTTCTCGATGACCTCAGGAGGATCCTCGGCACGGAGATCGACCTGGTGATGGTGGACGCGGTCAAGAACCGCTACGTCGCAGCTGACATCGAGCGGACGAAACAGGCGTTCTATGCCGCGTGACGCACTCGCTCACCTATCGGACATCATCGAGTCCTGCGACGCCATCACGGCAGCGCTGGTTGGCATCGATCTCGATGGATACAAACGCAACCGTCTGGTGCGCTCATCTGTCGAGCGCGAGTTCATCATCATCGGAGAGGCGATCTCGGCGCTGTCGCATGCCGCGCCTGAGATGTTCGCAGGCATCACTCGCGCCCGACGTATCGTCGACTTCCGCAACCAACTGACGCACGAATACCCGACGGTTGACGACAGTGTGGTATGGGCGATAGCGGACCGCGATGTGCGGGTACTACGCCACGAGTGCTCGGCGCTCATGAGGGGCATCGAAGCTGATCGCGAGACGGAATAGCGAACACCATCACGGTCGGGGAGCTGGGTGCCGGCGTGAAGGCTGAGGCGGCCAATGTCCGTACAAGAGAAAGAGGCGGCCGAAACCGCCTCCTTCCTGAGGACTTCTGGTGGACGGCAGGAGGCTCGAACTCCCGACCTCCGCGTTGCGAACGCGGCGCTCTCCCAGCTGAGCTAGCCGCCCAATATCCTCCCATCTTACCATGCGCCGAGACCCCTGGACAATCGGCTTCCGCGAGTCCAAGGGCGGCCAGTTCGCGGGCCCGCTTGCGCCGCGTCCCGAGCCGGTCAACAATGCCTCCTCAATGACGCACCGACGCATCGCCCTCGCACTCGGCGCCTTTGCCCTCGTGGCCACGACGATGGTCGTTCGCACCGCGGCTGACGACCCGCCCGAGTACGGGCCGCCCAACGGCACACTGCTCATGGCCGGCGGCGGCGCCCTCGACGACACCGGCATCATGGAGAAGTTCATCGAGCTCGCCGGCGGGCCGGGAGCGTCCTTCGTGATCGTCCCGACCGCGGGCGGCAACAGGAACCCGGACGGGTCGGTGCGCACCTACAACGAAGAGGAGA
>CAYXQK010000234.1:0-3053 GCA_964467445.1 uncultured Syntrophaceae bacterium | reverse complement strand
CTCGCCGCAGACCTCGCCGGCTCCGGCAAAGGCGTATCCCGGAAAGACGCTCCCGTCTTCCAGAACGAGGATAGCGGGTGACTGCTGTCGCAAGAGCGACATAATAAACCCTCAATTTTTATATGATTTGTAATCGCCAGTCATGAAGAAAACACGAAGGCGAGAAGGCGAAATCTTTTGATTCTGATTTCGCATTTCCCGCCTCCTCATAACGCATCCATTTTCAATAGTCCATACTTTTGATCAGTTGATAAAGAGCATCTCCCAGAACTTCGGCATGGGCCAAAATTCATCGTCCACCAGCCCTTCCAGCTCATCAACGTAGTCCCGAAGTTCATTCATCCTGGGCTTGACTTTGCTGCAAAGCGTCTCCGCTTTTTTCTGCTCGTCGTGGATGGATGAGGCGGCGGCGACTTTTGCCAGGATGTCTTTGTTTGTGCCATAAATTTTATTCACCAGGCCCGTAACCCTCTTTAACAGCTCCTCTTGAGCGGAAAGATCGATTGATTTGCCGAGTGCTTCCCGGGTGCCGTTGATGGTCTGTGCAAGCCGTTTTTGATAGACAGTCGCCGCCGGGACGACCTGGCTCAGGCAGATGTTGCCCAGGCACTTGACCTCGATTTCCAGATCCTTGATGTATTTCTCGATATGGATCAAGTAACGCGATTTGAGTTCCACATTGGAAAGGACTTTATATTTCTCGAATAAATCCAATGCCTTTTTTGTAACCAGTGCTTTTAAGGCCGCGGGTGTCGTTTTATTATTCGGCAGACCTCTTTTGGCAGCTTCCTTTTCCCATTCCTGGGTGTAGTTGTCGCCGTTGAAAAGCACCGCTTTGATTTCCTTCAGTTCCTGTTTAATCACGGTGAGGATGCATTGGTTGATACTGATGCCTTTCCCACACTGACCCTTGATCTTTTCCGCCAGGTGGTCGAGGCTTTCGGCTACGATCGCATTGAGTACTGTTGCGGGAAAGGAAATCGATTGGGCTGAACCGACAGCCCGGAACTCGAACTTGTTGCCTGTGAAGGCAAAGGGTGACGTCCGGTTCCGGTCTGTGCTGTCTTTGCTGACGATGGGCAGTGAGGCAATGCCGAGGTTAATGATTTCACTATCCGTAGCCTTGGTGACCTTGCCCCTTTCGATATCACTGAGAATCTTGGTGAGCTGTTCACCGAGGAAGACGGAAATGATTGCCGGCGGCGCTTCGTTGGCGCCGAGCCGATGATCGTTGGCATAGGAGCCGACAGAAGCGCGCAGGATGTCGGCATGTTTGTAAACGGCGCGGATGGTGGCAATCAGGAAGACCAGAAACTGGATATTGTCCTCCGGGGTCTGACCGGGATTCAGGAGGTTGTTCCCTTTATTGTCTGACAGCGACCAGTTCAAATGTTTGCCTGAACCGTTGATTCCCGCAAAGGGCTTTTCATGGAGCAGGCAGGCAAGGTTGTGTTTCTTCGCTACTGCTTGCATTGTGTCCATGACGATCTGGTTATGATCAGATGCCAGGTTGGCTTCTTCAAAGACCGGTGCAAGTTCGAACTGGCTGGGGGCGACCTCGTTATGTCTCGTTTTGGCGGGGACGCCCAATCGGAAGAGTTCCTCTTCCATGTCGTGCATGTAGGAAGAAATCCTCTCTTTGATGCTGCCGAAATACTGGTCCTCCAGCTCCTGCCCTTTTGCAGGAGGGGCGCCGACGACAGCCCGGCCGCCAAGAACCAGATCTTGACGTTTGTAGTAATAGTCCTTATCGATGAGGAAGTATTCCTGTTCCGGTCCCAGCGTGGCATAAACTCCCTTGACGGTCGTGTTGCCGAGAAGTTTCATTATGTTCAAGGCGCTTCTGCTGACTATCCGGTTCGATCTCAAGAGGGGGGTCTTCTTGTCGAGAGCCTCCCCGTTGTAGGAAATGAAGGCCGTCGGGATGCACAGGGTCGTCGAGATGCCGTTGCGCCGGATGAAGGCCGGTGAAGACATGTCCCAGGCCGTATAGCCCCGGGCTTCGAAGGTGGCCCTGATGCCGCCGCTCGGGAAGCTTGATGCATCCGGTTCGCCCTGAACGAGTTGCTTTCCGGAGAAGCGCTCGATAACGTCACTGACCCCGACCAGATCGATGAACGCATCATGCTTCTCCGCCGTTATCCCGGTCATGGGCTGGAACCAGTGGGCGAAATGGGTAGCACCCTTTTCGAGGGCCCATTCCTTCATGGTATGGGCGACAATATTGGCGGTTGTGATGTCGAGGATGGCGCCTTCATGGTAGGCGTCGATGATTTTCTTGTACGTATCCCGGGGAATCTTTACCTTCATGATCTTAATGTTGAAAGTGTCCTCTCCGTAATATTCCGATACGGGAACGCACTTCCCTTTTTCAACTTTGTAATTTCTTTCCGATGCGATAATGGGGCACGTCTTTTTCATAATTCCTCCAAGTATATTTTTCTGTGCATATTCTATCTTCTCAATCCCACTCTCTTTCATCCCCTCCCGCCGGGGGTGGAGAAAATAAGCATCATGGTCTTTCGTTCTGCCAAGCTTTTCCAGTTCCTGATCTGCTAAAAAGGACAAAATCGTATTTTTTATGCTTCAGAAAGAACAAAAACGTTCCATTCGCTTATGTCTTGACCGCTTCCTGGATCTCTCGTTTGCGCTGGCGAAATTTCATGGGATCGATCCCGAGCTTCTGAATCTTGTATTGCATAATCCGCTTCGTCGTTCCGAGGAGCTTCGCCGACTGGCTCTGGTTCCCGCGGGTTTCCTTCAGCGCGTCAAGAATCAGTGTTCGCTCCTGGGACTCGATCACCGTGCTCAGGCGCCCCGAATCCTTTTTGTCGCCGACCCGGCTTTTTGTCTGCAGGGATGGAGGAAGATGAATCATTTCAATGGATTCTCCCTCAGCCAACAGGACGGCTCGCTCGATGCAGTTTTCGAGCTCCCGCACATTGCCCGGCCACGGGTGCGACAAAAACGCCTCGATGACGGCGGCGGATATCCGTTTTACAGGTTTCCCCAGTTCTTTTAAATACTTGAGGACAAAGTGGTCGGCCAGAAGG
>CAYXQK010000233.1:0-6033 GCA_964467445.1 uncultured Syntrophaceae bacterium | reverse complement strand
AACATGTGTGTGGGTTCCGATGACCGCACTGACCCGTCCATCCAGGAACCAGCCCATCGCCTGTTTTTCCGACGTGGCCTCTGCATGCATATCCACAAGAATGATCTTTGTCTTTCGCCTGAGCTTCTCGATTTCTTTTTGTGCCGTTTTGAACGGACAGTCCAGGGGCCGCATAAAAACTCTCCCGACCAGGTTGATCACGCCCACCTGTACCCCGGAAGGACACGGCAGGACGACGCTTCCGAAGCCGGGGACGCCCTCCGGATAGTTGGCCGGTCTGAGCAGGGTTTCGTAATCTTCAACAAACTCGAGAACCTCTTTTTTATCCCAGATGTGATTGCCCGATGTCAGGACATCGATGCGACAACGGTACAACTCTTCAACGATCTCCCGTGTGATGCCGAAACCGGCCGCCGCATTTTCACAATTGGCGATGACCATGTCGATCCGGTAGTCCTCGATAAGCGAAGGAACGAGTTCCCTCACCGCACGCCTCCCCGGCCCGCCGATGATATCCCCAATAAACAGAATTTTCATGCGTTAAACCGTCCTATCTTGCAAAGTCAGAAACCCGCGTTTCCCGGATGACCGTCACCTTGATTTGCCCGGGATAGGTCAGATCTTTTTCAATTTTCTTGATGATATCCCGGCAGAGCATGACGGCGTCATTGTCCGAGATTTTTTCATTTTCCACAAAAATGCGGATCTCCCGACCCGCCTGAATCGCATAGCACTTATCCACCCCGTTAAACGAATTAGCAATGGCTTCAAGTTCTTCCAGACGTTTAACGTAGGTTTCGATCATCTCCCGCCGGGCGCCCGGTCTGGCCGCCGAAAGGGTATCCGCCGCCTGGACGAGCACCCCCAGCAACGTGTTGGTCCGGCCGTCGTCATGGTGGGTGGCAATGGCTTGGACAATCTTGGTGGATTCACCGAACCGCCGGGCATAATCCGCCCCGATGGCTGCATGCGTCCCTTCGACCTCATAATCGATGGCCTTACCGATATCGTGAAGCAATCCCGCCCGCTTTGCTTCTTTCACGTTCATCTTGAGTTCCGCCGCCATCATCCCGGTCAAATGGGCAACTTCCACAGAATGCTGCAGGACGTTCTGGGAGAAACTCCTCCGGAATTTGAGACTTCCCAGCAGGTTGATGATCTCCGGATGGATATCGTGAACGCCGACATCAAAGGACGTCCGTTCCCCTGTTTCCCGGATAATGGTATCCACCTCGGTCCTGACCTTTTTAACGATATCCTCGATCCGGCCGGGGTGAATACGGCCGTCGGTTATCAGTCTTTCCAGTGAGATTTTGGCCACTTCCCGCCGGATCGGGTCAAAGCCGGACAAAACGACCGCCTCCGGTGTGTCATCGACAATCAGATCGATCCCTGTTGCCGCTTCAATGGCACGGATATTCCGCCCCTCGCGGCCAATAATCCTGCCTTTCATTTCGTCGCCGGGCAGGGTGACGACGGAAACAGTATTTTCACCCACAAAATCACCGGCATAGCGCTGAATGGCATAGGCGATAATCTCTCGTGACTTGTTATCCGCCGTCCGCTTCGCCTCTTCCTCGATCTTGCGGATCATGACGGCCACATCCCGCCTGGCCTCCGATTCCATGTCTTGCATCAGATAATTCTTTGCTTCTTCAGAGGAAATTCCGGCAATTTTTTCCAGCTTCTGTCTCTGTTCCTCAAACATGCGGTCGAGATTTTCCTGTTTTTTGCTGAATGCCGCTTCCCGGCTGACAAGGGATTTCTCCCTGATTTCTCCACTGGCCTCCCTCTGCGCCAACTGATCGATCCGTTTATCAAGATTCTCTTCCTTGGACCGGATTTTCTTTTCCAGATTATCCAGCTCAAGCTTCCGGTCTCGTGACTCTTTATCAAACTCAGATTTGATTTTGAGGACATTTTCCTTCGCCTGAATCACGGCCTCTTTTTTAATGGTCTCCGCTTCTTTTTTCGCTTCGTCCACAATGCGGGCAGAAAGATTCTCAGAGGCCGTCAAGCGGTTCTTAAAAAGCCTCTCACGGAGAACATAGCCGAACAAAAAGCCAAAAACGATAGAGCCGAAAATAATTAATATCATTATGCTATTATCGTTCAAATCCATTCACCTCCTTATATTAAACAACCGTGCCTTAGGGCACGGACGGCAAGATGATTCATGAAATCGTCGGACTTCAAGGGAGCCGGGTTGAAGCGGGATTCAACTCAATTAAGGGGATAACCAGTCGGGGAAAGGATTTTTGAACGGCGGCCCGGGTGCTTCACACCTGGATTAAAAAAAGAAAACCCCCGCCTATGCCGTGTTAAGCACCTTTTTGAACCTTTTGAAAAAGTGGGCGCCGAATATTGTTGCTTCAGGCTTTCTGCTTCCGGTACTTCAGGTTAACCCGCAGACAGGCTCACCACAAACAAGGAAAGGCCCCCGGTTCCAAGGTGTTGGCTCAAAAAACAAATGTTAATCACGCACATCGCAGGGGATAATACATCTAAATTACTGTCTCATCTCATTAATAAGATGAATCAACTGTTCGGACTTGCTTTCCATCTGATGATAGATGTCTTCTTTTGCTCCCTTTAATTTGAAATGGTCATCGGCAATATTCAAGGCGGCCAGAATGGCCACTTGCAAGATATCCATTGCCTTTGTATTCTTCTGTATTACCGCTACCTTATCGTTGACGTAAGAAACGACAGCTCCAACATGCTCATCCCCAGAATCGCTTAAAACTGAAATGTCTTGCCCCAGCACTCTGATTTTATATTGCTTTTTCAACGTCAATCCTCAACGTCTACTTGGGAACACCGATATCCTGAAGCAATTCCAGAAGCGAATCTACCTTCGTGCGTACAGAATCCTTCTCCTCTTTTAATCCCCTTAATTTATTGGTTGCTTCTTCCAACTCCGCATTTTTATTTTTTACCTCTGTTTCCAACTCCAAATTCTTTTTCTTGAGTGATGCATATTCATCAAGCAGATTCTTTAGTTTACTCTCCAGTTCCTTAAACTTTATCAGTTCCATGAAATCACTTTGTCTTTTCTGTGCTTGATTTCGCCTGTCCATCCGCAACGGGCGCCATGCTCCCATCGCTTCGGGTCAAGTATGCCAAGCCGCCCCGGAAAAGTCAAGACCTTATTTATCAATGGATTGGTCCACGGCACCGGATCCGGAAGCTAAAGATGCAAAAAACACATGGATTTTTTCGAGCAGCAGGGTTTTATCTTCCACGGCACTGATCATCTGCCTGAAATGCGATCCCCCTTTGAGGCCCTTGGTGTACCACAGCAGATGCTTCCGAAAAATTTTCAGACCGGCTGTCTCCCCCGCAGACGCCAGTTCGAGCGTCAAGTGGCGCCTGATCATCAGTTCGCGCTGCAATAGAGAGGGCGGCAACGGATCGACGCGACCCTGTAAGCGCGCATCGATCTGTTCAAAAATCCAGGGGTTGCCAAGGCAGCCGCGTCCCACCATCACAGCGTCACATCCTGTTGACCGCATCATCCTGGCGGCATCCTCCCCATTTTTGATATCACCATTGCCGATAACCGGAATATTGATCTGTGTCTTCACCCTTTCGATGAGTGGCCAGTCCGCCTTCCCGCTAAAACCCTGATCTGCCGTGCGGGGATGGACAATAACGGCATCAACACCAGAATCTTCTGCAATTTTGGCTACTTCCAGAACGTTGATACGCTGCGGCTGCCAGCCGGCCCGCATCTTGACCGTCAGGGGCAGATGCGTGCCCTTTCGAACGGCCTTCAGAATCGCCGCGATCCGCAATGGATCCTTCATCAAAGCCGCCCCGGCGCCGGTTTTCACGACTTTTTTAACCGGACATCCCATGTTGATGTCCAATAGATCCGCACCCAGATCCGTCATGATTTTTGCCGCTTCCGCAAGGATAGCGGGATCCGATCCAAAGATCTGGACACCCAGGGGGCTGTCTTCGGGACGGAAGTTCAGATATCTCAGCGTCTTTTTCATGCCCCGGATGACGCCATTGGCGCTGATCATTTCCGTGAAGATCAGTCCGACGCCAAAGTCGCGGTTGATGAGGCGGAAAGGCAGATTGGTGATCCCCGCCATCGGCGCCAGAACAATTTCGTTTTTCAGGGATAATGTGCCGATTTTCATGAGGCTAACCGGATCTCACCGGCAGGATAGATAGTCGTGCGCCTTTTCCAGGTCCTCCGGGGTGTTGACGCCCATGACCTCAAAAGGATCCGCAGCGATAAAGGAACGGACGCGACAACCCGCTTTAGAGGCGATTTCAATGATATCCGTCAGGTAATATTCCTTCTGGCTATTGTCGTTTTTGATTTGTGCAACGGCATCGAACAGAAAGCGGCTGTCGGCGCAGTAGATGCCCGTGTTGATCTCCCGCACTTTCTTTTCCTGATCGGTCGCATCGCGCGCTTCCACGATTCTCAGCACATCGCCGTCCTGAGAAGTTATGACGCGTCCATAGCTTCCCGGATTATTCAGCATGGTTGTCATCACCGTCACCACCGCCTGCTGGCGGCAATGACGCTCGATGAGCGACTTTACCGTGGCGATCTTCAGGCAGGGAACATCGCCGCAGAGAATCAGGATCATTCCGGCGTAATCGGGAAACTGGTCCCGGGCCTGAAGCACGGCATGCCCGGTCCCGAGCAGCGGACGCTGTTCAACGAAAATAAATTCCGGTGACGGGAAAGCCCGGCGAACGAGCTCGGCCTGATGACCAACGATCACGACAATCTTTTCCGAATGGATTGTTTCGGCCAGTGTCAGGGAATAGGCAAGCAACGGTTCTCCGCACAGGAGGTGAAGCACCTTGGCCTGGTCGGATTGCATGCGCGTCCCCTTGCCGGCGGCAAGGATGACGGTGCTTAAGTGTTTATGGCTATTCACATTGAATCCTGAAAAGATTTTCTCTCAAAACGCCCTTCCTTTTCCGCCTGTTCCGTTTCGATCTATCAGATTTTGTCATAAAATAAAACATCATTTCCCCTCCGTCTCAAGTCTGTATGATGCTATCTTCAGATTTGTTTGACGGGAACCATTTTTTTCGATATTGAAGACTCGGCCTTCCCCGCTTGGGTATCTCGCCGGGGGGAAAATTCATAAAACAGGAGAACCGGCCATGCTCAATATTCTGATCATCGGGAACGGGGCGCGGGAACATGCCATCGCCGAAGCGATTATGCGGTCGGGACATCGGCCACGACTTTTTGCCTGCATGAAAGCCAACAATCCCGGCATCGCTTCCGTGTCAGAAAAGATATTCATGAGCAGTTACAGTGACTTGGCATCGATTGTGGCATTCGCCGAAGCCTTCCGGATCGATTTCGCAGTCGTCGGGCCGGAAGATCCCCTGAACAACGGCGTCGTAGACGCCCTGAACAAGGCAGGGATTCCTTCTGTGGGCCCCACACAGGGCCTGGCCCGCCTGGAAACTTCCAAATCCTTCACACGCGATCTGCTTGAAAAATATCAGATTCCCGGAAACCCGCGCTTCAGGAATTTCTCGTCCCCGGATGGGATCGAGGCGTTTCTCGATGAACTTGACGGCATTGTCGTCAAGCCGGACGGCCTGACCGGCGGCAAGGGGGTCATGGTGCAGGGCGATCACTTTCAGACAAAACAGGAGGCGCTGGCCTTTTGCACGGCGTTTCTCAGGGAACACACCAGCGTCACCGTCGAGGAAAAGCTGGAGGGCGAGGAGTTCTCGCTGCAGTGCCTGTGCGACGGCAGAACGGTGGTCGCCACGCCGCCGGTCCAGGATCACAAACGGCGTTTCGCCGACGACAAGGGACCGAATACTGGCGGCATGGGCTCCTATTCCTGCGAAGACCACAGCCTGCCCTTCATCCATCCGGGAGATGTCGCCGCCGGCCTGGCGATTACGCAGCAGGTAGCACAGGCAATCTTCAGGGAAACGGGCGCATATTACAAAGGCGTGATGTACGGCGGATTCATGGTGACCAAATCAGGCATCCGGCTGCTGGAATACAACGCCCGCTTCGGCGATCCG
>CAYXQK010000232.1:0-4526 GCA_964467445.1 uncultured Syntrophaceae bacterium | reverse complement strand
CCGTGATGAGCATTGCAACACCGTCCGCGGCGACGCGATTACCATCGACAGCCGGAATTGCCTCGTCCACAGCCCCGGCAAAACAGTGGCGCTCGTGGGCGTGGAGGATCTGATCATCGTCGAAACCGCCGACGCCCTGCTGATCTGCAAGCGGGGTTGTTCTCAGGATGTCAGGAAGGTGGTCAACCGGCTCGAAAAGGAAAAGAGGCGTGAACTCCTCTGAGGCTTTTGTCAGGAAAAGAAGGGGGGCGGATTCGTGAAGCAGCAGAGTATCTCGCGGTCCGGCTATCTGTTCGCCGCTCTGGCCGCCGTTCTTTGGGCCTCCTCCGGCACGGCGGCAAAATTCCTTTTCAACAGCGGCATGACCGCCTTTGAACTCGTCCAGATGCGGACGACGCTCGCGACCGGCATGCTTTTTTGCTGGCTCATTTTTTTCAACCGCTCTCTGCTCGCCATTGAACGACGCGACCTGCCCTATTTCGTCACACTCGGTATCGGGCTTGCGGCGGTCCAGTTCACCTATTTCTTTGCCATCAGCAAGATCCAGGTGGCTGCGGCCATTCTGATCCAGTATCAGGCGCCCCTCTTCGTCGCCCTGCATACGCTGCTCGTCCTGCGCGTGAAGCTCCCACCTGTTGTATTTGCTGCCATGGCCGGCTCGCTTTTCGGGTGCTACCTCGTCGTGGGGGGATACAGCCTGGACCTGTTGCACATCAATCGCGCAGGGGTGCTTGTGGCTTTCAGCTCGGCAGTCATCTTTGCCTGGTACACCGTGCGGTGCGAGTACGGCATGAGGCGTTATCCCCCCTGGACCGTGGTCTTTTACGGCCTGCTGTTTGCCGCCATGACCTGGAATATCCTTCACCCGCCTCTTACGGCGTTTCTGCGCCCGTCGGGATTCGAGCAGTGGTGGTGGGTCCTTTTCATTGCCTTCTTCGGCACGGTGCTGGCGTTCATCTGCTACAACGAAGGCATCAACCGTATCGGCGCCACACGCACCAGCATCACGGCCACGCTGGAGCCGATCACGGCCGGATTCATCGCCTGGCTTCTTCTGGCGGAAACGATGGAAGTCTGGCAACTTTTCGGCGCCGTCCTCGTCATCGCCTCCGTTTTGCTTTTGCAGATCAAGGGAAAGGACAGGGCTTGATCGCCTCAGTCGAGATTTACAGGTTTCCCCGTGGGTTTAATTCCGCCTTTCTGCAAGGCCTCCATGATTTTCGCCGGGGTCGTCT
Source organism: uncultured Syntrophaceae bacterium (assembly GCA_964467445.1). Classification (GTDB taxonomy): domain Bacteria; phylum Desulfobacterota; class Syntrophia; order Syntrophales; family Fen-1087; genus JAPLJM01. The sequence continues at coordinate 3,291 of CAYXQK010000232.1, read as the reverse complement.
TTGCATCATCGTAGGTTACGACCAGGGCGTCTACCGCCGGCGTAGCGAATTTAACAACGCCGTCCGTCTTTTTGAGGATAGTCCCTATCCTCGCCCGCGTGTTTCAGGCGCGGCAATCGGGAACCGTTATCTGCACGGCCTTTTCCGCAGCCAGGACTGTCTGCTGGGCGCCCGGGAACCACGCAGACAGGCTCATAAAGAGGATGGCCAGAATGATCGCTATTTTTTTCATCTCCCACTCCTTCGTGTTTTGAACGACGGGCATAATTTAAGCACAAATGTTGCAAAAATCCAGAGAAAATTTTATAAGAGAGCCATGTATAACCGCCGAAAAATGGTTCGCAAGCGGCGAATCAAATGTTTTCCGCCTTTCCAGAGATGATGTTAATGGCTTGTCATGAATCATGATGACGTCTGGTTGTCCTCTTAGCGGAAAAGATTTTTGAGACGCGGCGAAGCCATTTTTCAAAGGTATCTATAAGACCATTAAAAGAAAGGTTTCTGTTTACATGGGAATTCAGCTATCCGCGCCGTTCATCCTGGCTTCCGCATCTCCGAGGCGCATTGAACTCTTGAGGCTGCTTGGGCTTGATTTTTTCGTTATGCCCAGCGGGGCCGACGAATTCTTCCGGACGGGCGAATCACCGTCGGCGCATACTTTGAGATTATCGGCGGACAAAGCGGGCCTGATTGCTGCGGCACACCCCGGAAGCTGGGTCCTGGGGGCCGATACCATCGTCGTGATTGACGGCGAAGCGCTGGGCAAGCCGACCGATCCCGAAGAAGCACGGCAGATGTTGAAAAAGCTCAGCGACCGGGCGCATACGGTCTTCACGGGCTTTACCCTCGCCCGGCAGGAAGCGCGGATCATCGTCAGCGGGGTGGTTGAATCGACGGTCCTTTTCAGGGAGATTCCCGAGGATGAAATGGCCTGGTATGTGAGTTCCCCGGAGCCCTATGACAAGGCGGGGGCCTATGCCGTCCAGGGCATGGGGGCCTTTTTCATCAAGGAAATCCGGGGGTCCTATACAAACGTGATGGGGCTTCCGCTTTGCGAAGTCGTGGATGTACTGAAGAAGGTCGGGGCCATCAAATTTACGGTATGAAAAAAGAGATGGAGGGGCAACGGTGATCCATGAGTGCTCTCATCAAGGAACAGATTGACACCATCCGGCAGCGCATTGCCGAAGCTGCGCGGACGTCCGGGCGGCCGGCGTCGGCCGTGCGGCTCATGGCAGTGACCAAAACCGTGGACGACCGGCGGATCATGCAGGCCATAGCCGCCGGCGTGGATGTAATCGGGGAAAATTATGTCCAGGAAGCCCGGCGCAAGATCGAGCTGATGGGAAAATCCGTTGAATGGCACCTGATCGGCCATCTGCAGACCAACAAGGCCAAGTACGCCGTCCGCCTGTTCGACATGATCCATTCGCTGGACCGCATCGAGCTCGCCCGCGAACTGGACAGGCGCTCCGGGATGGCGGGTGTTGTCACCAAAGTGCTCGTTGAGGTGAATATCAGCGGGGAGGAAACCAAACGTGGCGTTATTCACCGGGACGCCCTGCCGCTGATCCGGGAGGTCTCCGCCCTGAAAAATATCTCTGTTCAGGGGCTCATGACCATGCCGCCTTGGTTCGATGACCCGGAAGAAGCCCGGCCCTTCTTTGTTGCCCTGCGCGAGCTCAAGGATCGGGTTGCGGCGGAGAACCTTCCGTGCGTCCGGATGCAGGAGCTCTCGATGGGCATGTCCCAGGACTATCAGGTGGCTGTGGAGGAAGGCGCCACGATCGTCCGCATCGGCCGATTCATTTTCGGCGAGCGGGAAAAGGGGTGACCAAACCATTGCCGTTCTCAATTGACGGTGAGGTGAAGTACTTCAGGCCGGGCAAGCCTGATTCCGCTGTCAGGGAGATCTGCAATCACAATCAGAAGGGCTGATTCAATAGCAGAGACAGCCAATAAAGTTGAGAAGGAGGATGCATGATGAATACTCGTGATGGGAAACTGACTGCAAAAGACGGACTATCTCTTTACTGGAAAGCCTGGCTGCCTGATGGCTCACCCAAGGCAGTCATTCATCTCATTTGTGGCTACGCGGAGCATATCGGGAGATATCAGAATGTCGTGAATGAACTTGTTCCCGCAGGCTACGCAATCTTTGGAAAAGATCACCGCGGGCATGGCAAAAGTGAAGGCAAGCGTGGCCATGTAAATCGTTTCCAGGAATTCATTGACGACGAAAGACAGTTTGCCCTTGAGGTGATCAGGCCGTCATTTCCCGATACCCCCTGTTTCATGCACGGTCACTCCATGGGAAGCATCATTGCGATCAATTACATAGTGCAGCATCAAGGTCATCTGAAAGGGCTCGTGCTTTCCGGTACAGGGTCATTGCCGGGCAAAGGCATACCCAAGGCCATCATGGTCATCACGAATATCCTTTCAAGGATCCTGCCCGGCATCCATGTGAAATCCCCGCTGTCCCCTGAATTCATCTCAAGAGACACTGAGGTGGTCAGGGCCTATGTCAACGATCCCCTGGTCTATAATGTGATCACGCCACGCCTTGCGGAGCAGATGCAGACCTATTTGCTCATCGGCGCGTCCAATACACAGCGCATATCCCTGCCGGTGCTGATCCAGCAAGGATCTGAAGACACATCATTTTCAGGGCAGCAGGAACTTCTCGACGGCATCGCTGCCCAGGACAAGACTTTCAAACTGTATGAAGGCCTGCGGCATGAGGTTTATAACGAACTCCCCGGTGATCGTGCAACAGTGCTTTCCGATCTGCACGCATGGCTTGACAGTCATCTGAAATGAATTTATTTCAAGAAATAGCACGGACTATGGTGAAAGGGAGGTTTTCCGGGAAACAAACTTCAGGCAAGTAAAAGACAAACTTGATGCATTGACCTGATGCGCTTTTCAGCGTCCCGCCAAGGCACTTTCTATCTCATCCCGGATAGATCCTTCGGATCGAGGCAGAAAGCTGTTCAGTGCTTTCTCTGCTTTTGGTCCCCCGATACGCCCCAATGCCCAGGCGATCATCCCCAGGACTCTTTCATCATCGTTATTGTGAAAAGCCTTGACCAATGTAGGAATATAGCGGCCATCCAATGTATTTCCCATAACCCTGGCCACATTCATCTTCCATCGCCATAAATTCTTGTCCGTTGCATAGAACATATGGGGCCAGATTCTGCTGTTGAAATAATCCCTGTCCATATGCAGAAGCTTTTTGAGCTTGAAGTCCCTGGCCATGCCTGCCACTTTTTTATTCATCGGCAG
>CAYXQK010000231.1:0-14511 GCA_964467445.1 uncultured Syntrophaceae bacterium | reverse complement strand
TCAATGCCCCTCCTGAATGAATGGAACAAATACATCCTGCGCAAGGCCATGCAGAAGGCCGCTGTAATTATCGTTCCCTATGAGGGTTTCTATGAGTATCTGGATTCGTGCACGCTCGAAGAGCTTGGGGGTAAAATCATCATTACGTCGACGGCCTATGACGATCGCGTGGACTTCCTGAAACAACGCGGCGTGGATGTGATCATCGATGCGACGCCCAAGATCCTGCCGAGAGTCGTCCAGGTCGATGTGCTTGAGGCCATGATCATGGTCGCCCTCGGCAAGAAAGAGGGGGAACTGACCGGTGATGAGCTCCTGGAGGTCATCAGTGAACAGAGAATCCGCCCGAGAATTGTCTATCCCTCCGGAGAACCGAGACGCATCAACCGGTTTGCATTCGTCATCCATCCCCTGTCCCAGGAATATCTGAAGAAGGAAAAGGCCGTCGAACTCATCGCAAGTCTCTCGCCGATCCCGGTCATGGACGCTGTCGAGAAGATCATCGCCTATGCGCCACCCTTCATTTATTCTGAGGTGACCGGCATCAAATCCCCAACAGGGGTTGAGGCGGAGGGATGGCTGATCACCGTCGGGGGAACACCGAAGCAGATGCTCTCCCATCCTGCCGAGTTCACCTACAAGCGACTGCTCGCAGCGGCGGCCATGGCCAAAAGACTGGGCGCCCAGATCATGGGATTGGGGGCCTTCACCAAAGTCGTCGGCGATGCCGGTGTGACCGTCGCCAAGCTCGCAGACATCCCGATTACAACAGGAAACAGCTACAGCGCCTCCGGCGCCCTCTGGGCCGCGGCCGACGCGGTGCGCCGCATGGGGCTCATCAAGATCGAACAGGGGAAGAAAATCAAGGCCAAAACGATGGTCATCGGGGCGTACGGGGCCATCGGCGCCGTCTGCTGCCGTTTGCTGGCGCTCGCCTTCGAGGAGGTCTACCTGATCGGCCTTCAGGATGCGCGGCTGCTTGCCCTGAAGGAATCGATCCTGCAGGAAACGCCGGACGTTAAAATCCATATCGCCACAAGACCCGACAAATATCTGGCCGATATGGATGTGATCGTCACGGCGACATCCGCCGCGGGCAAGACCATCCTGGACATCACAAAAGTCAAGCCGGGATGCGTCATTACCGATGTGGCCCGTCCGCTGGATCTGTCGCCCAAGGACGTGGCCAAGCGTCCGGATGTGCTCGTGATCGAATCCGGAGAAATCCTGCTGCCTGGAGAGCCCCGGTTCAAGGACATCGGGCTTCCGCCGAAAGTGGCGTTTGCCTGCCTCGCCGAGACCATTGTTCTGGCCCTCGAGGGGCGTTTTGAAGTTTTCACGATCGGCCGTGAGATTGAATGGAAGAAAGTGAAAGAGATTTACACGATGGGCCTCAAGCATGGGATGCGGCTGGCGGCGATATCGGGCGTCAACGGCGTCTACACGGACGAAGACATCAGGAAGGTGGTGAAGCTGGCCCTCGAAGCAAGAGAGAAAGCCGAAAAAGAAAAACTCAAGGCCTTGAAGAAAAAAGCTGCGAGAATGGATATCGGCGCGGCGAAAAAACCGGCGCCAAAAGCGAAAGCCTCCAATAAAGCGGCGAGAGCGAAAGCTGGAGCGCCCGGCAAAAGAAGCAAACCCTTCAAGCGACCCGAGGTCTCTGCCGAATCTTTATAAGACCGGGAGAGAAGACGTTCAAAGCACTTGACATGCGGGAATTTTAATCTATCATTCAAGCCATATCTTTTTAACCAGATTCAGCAGAGGGCATGATTATGCAACAGGGCAAAATGCTGGAACCCATGTCGAGCATCGACAGTTTCTGGCTGAGCATGGATGAACCCACCAACCTGATGGTCATCACGGGTCTCATGGAGTTCGATGACCTGCTCGATTACGATGCGGTTTGCGCCCTCCTGAAAGAGCGCCTGCTCTGCTACAACCGGTTCAGGCAGAAGGTCGTGTGGCCGACATCCACACTGGGAAGACCCTTCTGGGATGAAGACCGCAATTTTGACATTCAGAATCATGTCATCCGGGTGGCCCTGCCGACGCCGAGGAATCAAGCGGCGCTGCAGCGCATGATCAGCGACCTTTCCATCGTCCCCCTGGACAAGAACAAGCCGCTCTGGCAGCTTCATATTATCGAAAACTACGGCGCCGGCTGCGTGCTTTTCATCCGCATTCATCACGCCATCGCCGACGGGATTGCCCTCATCCGCCTGCTGCTGTCGATGGCGGACATGGAGCCGAATCTCTCTTTCCTGCGTGAAGGGGAATCCGTCGAATCAGGAAAAGCGAGGCGTGTCCGGAAAAAGGGGCCGCTTGCGCCCGTCGCTGGACCGCTGGGCCTTTTCGTGCGGGCCGCCAAAACGACGCTGAAGACGGCCGCCAGGACCACGGGGGTGATCTATGATGAAGTCATGAAGACCGCGGCCCATCCTCCGCACCTGGCCCGTCTGATCAAGCTTTACGGCAAAATCGGCCTTGAAAGTTCAACCGTTCTGGCGAAACTGGCCCTAATGCCGTCCGATTCGAAGACCTCCCTCAAGGGAAAACTCGGCATCCAGAAAAGCGCCTGCTGGTCGTCGCCCATACCGCTGGACAGCGTCAAGGAGATCGGCTTGTATTTCAGGTGCACCATTAACGATGTGCTCATGGCTGCCGTGGCGGGCGCCCTTCGCGACTATCTTTCAGACAGGGGAGACGACCTGGAGGATGCGGAATTGCGTGTGGCCATCCCGGTGAACGTCCGGGCGGAAAGTCCCGGGATTGAGCTCGGGAATCAGTTCAGCCTGGTTCTGCTGTCGCTTCCCGTCAATCTGGACGACCCCGTCCGCCGGTTGCGGGAAACGAGAAAACGCATGCGCACCCTCAAGGAATCCGCCGATGCCTTTGTCGGCTTCCAGATGATGAAAATCATGGGCATTCCTCCCGAAAGTATCACGAAGCGGGGTGCGGATTTTTTCTCCAGTAAATTTACCGGCGTCCTCTCAAATGTCCCCGGCCCCAAGCAGCACCTCTATTTCACGGACAAGAAAATTAAAAACATGATGTTCTGGGTCCCTCGTTCGGGAGAGGTCGCCCTCGGTGTCAGTATTATCAGCTATGCCGGTTCTGTGACCCTGGGTATTGCCACGGATCGCCGCGTGGCGCCGGACCCTGAGAAAATTACTGAATATTTTACCAGGGAATTTGGCGAGCTTTTGAGGCTGGCGCGAATGGACATTCTCCAGCGGGCACCCACAGGACGGCGTGCGGTTACGAGACGATAAGGGATCGGCAAGTTTTTTCCCGATCAGTGAGTCTTTTTTTACATAAAAAACTTAAAGGGAGGCATTATGACGGACAAACAAGGGAAAACCAAGGTGGACGAGTCGATTTTGGATGCGGCGAACAAGATCTGGATGGCCGGTCTGGGAGCCGTGCAGACGGCAGAAAAAGAGGGTTCAAAATTGTTCAAGTCGCTGGTCGAGAAGGGTACTGATTTTCAGGCCGTGCGCAGGGAAATCAGCCAGAAGCAGCTTGATAAAATCAGTCAGATTGTTAAGGGCGGCGTCGGGTCCGTGAAGGGAAAGATCGACGACATCACACAGCAGAAAGAGGGCATGTGGGACAAGCTCAAGGTTGAACAGACTTTTGCCTCTGTCGTTAAATCGTTCGGCGTCGCCACGAAAAAAGAAATCGATGGCCTGAACAGGAAGATCGACGCGCTTTCCAAAGCCGTCAACGAGATGAAGGCGCCGCCCCAAAAAGCGCCCGTAAAGAAGGCGCCTGCAAAGAAAGTGGCCCCGAAAGCGGCAGCTCCGAAAGCAGCTCCAAAGGCGTCAAAATAGTTGAGTTTACCCAGGAAAGGGACAAAAAAGTGACACGCTGAGTCCGTGTCACTTTTTTGTCTTTGACGAACCCGTAGAAAGTCGAATCATGCTGGAAAAACATGCATCCATGCTGCTTGAGCAGATCCAGCGGGGAAAGGCGCAACGCCTGAAGCAGGAAGCCGACGCAGGGCTGGCCTCGGGATTACCGCTGCTCAGAACATGGCAGTCGGATCGCCTGAGCGCAACCTATGAAGATCTGCTCGCCAATAAACGGTACCAGCCGGCCACGGCCTTTTTCCTGAGCGACCTCTACGGCCCCAATGATTTCAGCCGGCGCGATGACGATATCGAACGCATCTTCTCAACATTGGTCAAGCTCCTTCCCGACTACCTGATTTGTACCGCCGCCTATGCCTCCGAACTCAACGCATTGAGCGCGGAGCTTGATTTCGCGTTGCTGGGCGTACTTGTCGGGGAGCTTGACGTCCGGGATACGATTACCGGGGAGGCCTATGCCGAAGCCTACCGGCGCTGCGACAATTACGATCTCAGAAAGCATCAGATCGGCCTTTTCCGGATACTTGGTGAAGACCTCAATGCAATCGTATTCAAACCCTTTATTTACAATACCGTACGCATGTTGAAGATTCCGGCCCGTTTCGCCGGTTTTTCGACATTACAGGATTTCCTCGATCGGGGTTTCAAGGCATTCCATCACATGCAGGGCGCAGATGAATTCCTGGACACGATTGTCAACAGGGAAACGCGGATTCTTGACCGTATCTTCGAGTCACACCCTCATCCTTTCGCGTTTGACCAAGAAAACTGAGCGCCTTAACGCAATCGCTATTCCGTAACCGCTCCTTACATTCATTTTGACAAACGCAGCCGACCCGATTATAGTTCTAAAGCAGCCAAATAAAAACATCATCAGAAGGAAATAACCGGATGCGACGACCCCGAAAATGCCTTTATCTGATTGCTTGCATGCTCTTTTGCGCGACATTCCTTAGCTGCGGTCTGTTTGTCGATGAAATACCCGAAGGGCAGATAATCGGACAGACGTCCAGGGATCATTTCACGACGATCGACGGCATCCGCTATCACTACACCGAATATCCGGCGCCCGGCAGGGATGTGCTGCTCATCCACGGCTTTGCTTCGTCAACCTATACCTGGGAGAAAGTGGCCCCCTTGCTCCAGAAGCTCGGTTATCATGTCTGGGCCCTGGATATGAAAGGCTTCGGATGGTCGGACAAACCCAACGGCGCCGCCTACGATACCGTAACGCTGACCGAAGAGGTGCGCAAATGGATGGATGCCATGGGGCTCAAAGACGCGGTTATTGCCGGCAATTCCCTGGGGGGAGGCGTGGCATGGCTCATGGCCCTAATGCATCCCGACAAGGTCCACAGCCTGATCCTGGTGGATGCAGCCGCCTATCCCATTGAAATGCCGTCCGTCATGAAGATGTCCGCCCTGCCACTGTCCGCCGGCATATCGAAGCTGTTTTTCAGCCGCGGGATCGTGCGCTGGAGCCTGCGGGAGGTCTATTATCGCACGGATCTGATCACGAATGCACAGGTGGACGCCTATTATGACCGGTTGCGGACGAAAAATGCCCTGGACGCCCAGATCGCAGTGGTCCAGTCCCTGCTGGACCTCACAAAATATGAAAAATACATCCGCAGAATACCGGAAATTAAAACCAGGACCCTCATCATCTGGGGGGAGGATGACCGGTGGATTCCCCTGCACGTCGGCCAGCGGCTAAGCAGAGAGCTGTCGGCCTCCACGCTTGCCGTGATCGCGTCCTGCGGCCACATCCCCCAGGAGGAGCATCCGGACGTGACGGCAAAACACATGGCGGAATTCATCGCGGCCAAGCCGACGGAAAATATCGTACGATGAGGCCGCCAGAAAGGAGAGCCTCGATGTCTGCAAAAAAAGCGACCCCGCTCAAGGACAAGAAAAGAGGCCGTAGCGCGAAAGCCTTCCGGACACCGGGAACATCCGATGACGCCCGGCAAACAAAATCCGGTCCCCAACCGGAGGAAGAACCTTCCATCCTGCTTCAAATGGCATCGCTGGCGACGCGCGCTTTAAAGTTTGCCGCGAAGGCCGGCGACGCCTCATGGCAAGTCGGCAAAGCGATGCTGCTGACGACCTCTCCCGAAAATGCGAAGCTGATGCAGGAAACCGGGGCCTGCCTGAAGGATCTCCGCGAGCTGGCCGGGTTGACCCGTTCTGAACTGTCCGAGGCCCTGGATCTGTCCGACCAGTCGCTGCTGGAGGCCGTCGAAAATGGAACAGCCACACTTTCTTTTGAATTGATCCTGCGCCTGGCCGCCGTGCTGGCCCGACATGATCCCATTCCCTTTATTGTCCGGTTCACGCGAACCTATAATCCCGAGATATGGGGCATGCTGGAAAAGTGGGGAATTGGACGCATTCCCGTACATTTTGAAAGAGAAAGAGAGTTCATCAACATCTATCGCAGTCAGGATGCGGCCCGGAAATTGTCTGATGAGGGTTTTCAGCGCGTCTTGCATTTCACCCGCGCTGCCTTTGAAATGGCCCTGTATTTTTCGTCGCCACCGCAGGCCCCGGAAAGCGGCGGCGCGCGAGCCGGGAAAGCGAAGAAGCCCGTAAAGCGACCATCCGGTTCATGAATCCGAAGGAGTCATAGATGCGCATTCGAAAAATGGGATTCATCCCCAGGACATACCGTAACCTGGACCGCTACCGGCAGATTCTGACGATCCTGTTCAAGTACGGTTTTGACAGCATGCTCAACCGGCTCAATCTGGGGTCCTATTTCGAATCGGGCTTACAGATGATCTCCCGAAATCGCCGTGAGCGGGTCGAAGGGCTGACCGACTATGAGCGCCTGCGCATGGCCTGTGAAGAACTGGGACCGACATTTATCAAGATGGGGCAAATCCTCTCGACCCGATCCGACCTCATCCCTGACGATCTCGTCCGGGAACTGACCAAACTTCAGGACAACGTCCCTCCTTTTCCTTTTTTACAGGTCAGGGAAATCGTGGAACAGGAACTTCGCGCTCCCCTGAATGTTCTGTTTGCGCATTTCGACGAAACGCCCCTCGCTGCGGCCTCCATTGGCCAGGTTCACCGGGCCCGGCTCATCACGGGCGAAGAGGTCATTATTAAGATCCAGCGGCCCGGAATCCGGAAAGTCATTGAAGTGGATCTGGAAATTCTCTTTCACCTGGCCACGTTGATGGAGAAGAATATCGAGGAGGCGGAAATATACCGTCCGACCAAAATCGTTGACGAGTTTGCCCGCAGCATCGAAAAGGAAATCAATTACAAGATCGAGGCCCAGCACGCCGAGCGTTTCGCCCGGCAATTTGCCGGTAACGAATCGATTTATATCCCGCGTATATTCAATCAGACCACGACGGGACGAATCCTGACCATGGAGTATGTGGACGGCGTCAAGGCTTCCGATATTCACCTGCTGGAGAAGGCGGGTCTGGACCGCAAGCTCATTGCCGCGCGCGGTGCGGACGTTACCTTTGAGCAGATCTTCAAACATGGATTTTTTCATGCCGACCCCCATCCCGGAAACATCTGCATCCTGCCCGGAAATGTCATCTGCTACCTCGATTTCGGGATGATGGGCTACATCGACAAGCGCTCCATGGAAACCTTTGCCGACATCATCATCGGCTATGTCCGGCGGGACGAGGCGGCCATCGCGGACGCCGTCATGCGGATCGTGGAATGGGACGATCCTCCCGATCGCAGGGCCCTTGAAAGCGATATCGCCACTTTTGTTGATCTTTATCTGTATCAACCCCTGAAAGATATGCATATGGGCGATATTCTTCAGGAGTTTCTTGATCTATTTGCACGGCATCGCCTGCGGCTGCCGCCGGACATCTTCTTCATGATCAAGGCGATGACCGAAGTCGAGGGACTTGGCCTGATGCTCGACCCGGACTTCAATATGGTCGAAAAAGTGGAACCCTTCATCAAAGACCTCCAGATGGCGCGCATCCACCCGAGAAAGCTCATGGGCGACTTTCTGGCCTCCAGCACCATGTTGAAAGGCGTCCCCTTCGAGCTTTACGACCTGCTCAAACAGTTCAAGAGCGGGAAGGTAAAAATTGGAATAGATCACCAGGGTCTCGAACCCTTGATTTTCGGCGTGGAGCGCTCATCGAACAGAATCTCCTTTGCACTGATCATTGCGGCGCTGATTATCGGATCGTCACTGATCATGATGGCGCGCTCTGGCCCCAGTCTCTTTGATCTTCCTCTGCTGGGGCTTCTGGGATACGCGTTTGCCGGGTTTTTAGGAATCTGGCTGCTCGTATGGATTCGTCGCTCCGGCAGGCTGTAGCGTTCATTTACCAAGACCTTATTAGGGGGACACCTCCCTTTTTTTGAGAAAATATGATGCCGCGCGCAAATATTCCTGCACACAAATCGCTGCGCCTGCCAAAACTGGTCGAGTCCGATCCACGGGAACCGCAGCTCCTCCTCAGCCTGACCACTCATACCCAGCCGTTGTGGCGGGAGAGCAAGCTTGGCATCCCGGTGGCCATGCTGAGCCCCGAACTGGCGGAGGCGCTGCGGAACGCATACGCCTCCGGGCAGGTCATACGCGGACTGGAGAGTGCGGAACGCAGACTCGCTACAGAGGAACGAGGCCTGCAGATGGCAGATCGACAAATGGGCATGCCGCGCGGCGTCCGTGTCTCCCGGCTGCTCCTCCTGGCAAACGACGGCGCCGAACGCTTTTACCGGAACGTCGAGACCCTGCTCCATCGTCACGGACTGCGCGTTCTGGCGGTGCGGCTTGAAATAGATGCAGGCGGGTTAGGCGAACTATTGTATGGGCCCGGCCGCATTGCCCGCCTGGTGATGCTGGAGCACAAGCAGGCCGTCGGTTCTGTCCTCCTGGCAATGGCCGGAAGCATCTGTCAAAAGCAATTCCCAGATACAAACCTGCCGAGATTCAGTTGAAGATTACAAACAGAGACCTTTGAAAAATGGCTTCGCCGCGGCTCAAAATCTTTTTCGCTAAAGAGATGAGAAGGCTTAAATATGATTGAAATCAACAAATTAATCTAATTTCTGGAAAGTCGAAAAATCTTTGATTCGCCGCTTGCGAACCATTTTTAACCGGTTTATGCAAAGCTCTCAAACAATCATTTGTCTGCAGGTTATTGTGAACAGGCAATGATGCCGTAAAATACAAAGATTTGACGCTCAACGTGGAATCTGTGTATAATTGCAGAACGAAACCAGGGAGAGGGAGTGACCCTTCAGGAATTCATCATGACACAGGAATTGAAAACAATGCGCGCAGCCGTCTATTACAATAACAGCGATGTCCGGGTGGAAGAGCGGCCGGTCCCGCAGATCGGCGCAGGCGAGATTCTCGTGAAGGTCGTGGCCAGCGGGATCTGCGGCAGCGACGTCATGGAGTGGTACCGCATCAAGAAGGCGCCGCTCGTGCTGGGCCACGAGATCGCAGGCGAAATCGCCGTGGTCGGCGAAGGCGTGACCCGTTACAAGCCCGGCGACCGTGTTTTCGTGTCCCACCATATCCCCTGCAACACCTGCCATTACTGTCTCAGGGGCTATCATACCGCCTGTGAGACGCTGCACACGACCAATTACGATCCGGGCGGTTTCGCCGAATATATCCGGGTCCCGCGTCTCAATGTCGATCGCGGCGTGTTTCTGCTGCCTGACGAGGTCTCTTACGATGCGGGGGTGTTCGTCGAGCCCCTGGCCTGTGTCGTGCGCGGTCAGCGCGTGGCCAATCTGCAGCCCGGCCAGACGGTCCTGCTCCTCGGCAGCGGCATTTCCGGACTGCTGCATCTGTTGCTGGCTAAATCCCTCGGTGCCGGGCGCATCGCGGTGACGGACATCAGCCCATTCCGTCGAGACATGGCCCGGCAATTCGGTGCAGACGGGGTTTTTGACGCCCGCGAAGACATTCCGGCCTGCCTGCGCGAAATCAATGACGGGCGGCTGGCCGATCTCGTGATCGTCTGCACGGGCGTTCTGTCCGCCTTCAGGCAGGCCCTTCAGTCTGTGGATCGCGGTGGAACCATCTTATGCTTCGCGACGACGGAGCCGGGCGTGGATCTGCCCGTGCCTCTCAATGAATTCTGGCGCAACGAAATCAAGCTGGCGCCTTCCTACGGGAACAGTCCGCTCGATGCGATGGTGGCCATTGAATTGATCCGTTCAGGGCGCGTCCCCGTGGAGCGAATGATCACACACCGGCTGCCGCTGGATCAAGCAGGTTTGGGTTTCCGCCTGATGGCCGAGGGTGGGGATTCCATGAAGGTAGTCATCGAGCCGCAGACATAAATGGAAAACATCCTGCAGAAATATGCCGCAAAACTGGTCCGGGCCGGCCTGACGGAATCAGGCGGCGTCCTGATCGGCCTGCGCGGCGCGAAAACCGCCTGGAGCCGGGAGGGTGAGGACTGCGCTGCGCTGGAAACAATCATGGCTGTTATTGATAAAGAGGCCATCCTGTTTGCCGAACCGGCGGAACCTTACCGGACGATTATTGCATACCTGGCGGAGACATCCGGCGGCGTCATCGAGCCCCGGGATTTTGAAACCCGTATATTCCTGCATGACCTGCCTGTTTTGCGGGAATTTGACCCTCAGGCTGTCGCGGCGGCGCTGAAGCGGCGGCGCAGCGTCATCATTGCCGGGCGCGGTGTCATCACCTTCGGCAAGGCCAGCCCGGAGGCGGCCTTTGTCATCTACAGTTCCGTCTGTTTTGCCTGCTTTGTTAAATTCTTTTCCGATACGCTCTACCATGTCCGCCGCAACAGCGTGGATCATCGCCGTCGCTCTGTCCTCAAAAAAGTCCTGGAGCGGCTTGATCCCCTGCCGGCGACAACCGGGGCTCTCATGAAGGGTCCATTTGCCGCCGAAGGTCCGATCCTCTCGGCAATGGAGGAGGCCGGCCGGCTGATGGTCGATTGCCGCCTCGTGGATTCCAACTTCGGCAACATCTCCTATTATGCCGATCCCGTGCTGTATATCAGCCGGAAAGGCGGCGCCCTCGATGAACTGCATGGCTGCATTGTTTCCGTTACCCTTGCCGATCCCGCTGCGCCGCCCGAAACGGCCTCCACGGAGTTTCCCGCCCACCGGGAAATCGTTCTCGCAACAGACCGGCGCGCGGTGCTGCACGGACATCCGAAGTTCGCCGTGATTCTTTCTCTGGACTGCGAAAAGGACGACTGCGAAGGCCGGGATGCGTGCCATACCCGCTGTCCCCACGAAAGATCGATTGGCGACATCCCCATTGTGGCGGGCGAGGCAGGCGCCGGGCCTTTCGGATTGTGCCATACCGTACCCCCCGCGATGCGGGATCATCCCGGCGTGATTGTTTACGGGCACGGCCTGTTCACAGCCGGCAAGCACGATTTCAATGAGGCCTTTGAGCGGCTGGCGGCGATCGAAAGCGCCTGCCGGCAGGAAGTTTTCAGGCGGATCGGGGAAACCATTTAATATCATGAAAGGAATAACGAATTTATGCCAACGAAGAAAAAGAAATCCGATTTTTCAGGATTGACGCTGCTCGGGCGGGACGGCACGGACACAAAATCTTCCAGAAAACTGGAAACCTTTGCTAACCGGCATCCGCAGCGGGATTATGTCGTTACGCTCGAGACGGAAGAATTCACCTGCGTCTGCCCGATGACGGGCCAGCCCGACTTTGCCTGGCTGAAAATCCAATATATCCCCGATAAGCGCATCGTCGAGTCCAAGTCGCTCAAACTATACCTTTGGTCCTACCGTGATGAAGGGGCCTTCCACGAGCACGTCACAAACCGGATTCTCGATGATCTGACGGCGGCCCTGGCGCCCCGGTGGTGCAAGATTACTGCGGAATTTGCCGTGCGCGGCGGCATCGCCATCACCATCGAGGCGGAGTACGGGAAGCCGTGAATTCCAGATAGGGGTTGCCGCGTTCGTGAAAAGATTGTATGAGGGCAGGCAGAGTTTGCGGAAGGGACAATCATTCATTGAAAAATCAGCTTGTCACCTCAAACAAAATTTTGGCCGTGCTGTACCGTTTCATCCGGGCCTATTCCTGGACCTTCCGTCTGCGGATTGAAAATGAACAGGACTGGATGGCCTATCATGCCAGAGGCGGCACGGTGCTGCTGTGCGCCTGGCATCAGCAGTTTTTTGCCGCCATCCGCCATTTCAAGACCTATCAGGCATTCGGTCCGAGTCTCATGATCAGCAAGAGCCAGGATGGCGAAATCATCGCCGGGATTGCCGAACGCAGCGGCTGGAAAGCGGTGCGGGGCTCCTCCTCGACGGACGGACGGCAAGCCCTCGGTGTCATGATCGACCATTTAAATCAGTTCCGCCTGGCCGCCCATATCCTGGACGGGCCGAGGGGGCCTGCCGGTCGGGTCAAAGGCGGGGTGATCCAACTGGCGCACGCGGCGGACGCCATGATCGTTCCCGTATATGCCGCTGCCGACAAAGCCTGGTTTTTTAATAGCTGGGACAGATTCATGCTGCCCAAACCGTTTGCGAAAGTGACGCTCCGTTTTGGCGAAATGATCAACTTCAACACGCCAAATCGTGAAAATGATTTTGAGGCTCAGAGGCTTGAACTCGAGAATACGATGCTACCGGGATTGATTGGCTGAAGGAGATTTTCCCATGTATGAGACAAAACCCTGGCTGAAGTTTTACGGTCCCGTACCGGCGTCCATCGATTATCCGCGCGTGACGATGTATGAGGCGCTCATGAAAACCGTGGTACGCTGCCCGGATGCCGTGGCCTGGGACTTTTTCGGAACCACCTGCACCTACCGGCAATTCGGCGAAATGATCCGGCAATGCGCCAATGCCCTGGCCGCCCTGGGTCTGAAGGGTGGAGACCGGATCACGATTTCCATGCCGACCAGCCCGCAGGGAATTATCTGTTTTTATGCGGCCAACAAGCTCGGCGCCGTCTCCAGCATGATCCATCCGCTGTCGCCGCCCAAAGAAATCGAGTTTTATCTCAATAAAAGCAAAAGCCGCTTTGCCCTGACGCTCGACGCCTTTTACGGCAGGTTCAAAGAGGTTCAGTCGCGCACCGGTCTGCAAACCCTGATTCTGGCGCGAATTCCCGATTACCTGGGCCTGGGCATGAAGATCGGCTTCTATCTGACCAAAGGCCGCAAAATTCCGCCCGTGCCGCAGGACCCCCTTGTGCACTGGTGGCAGGACCTCATGAAGGGCGCCTACCCGGAAGCCCCGCAGGCAGCCATGGATACCGACGAAATGGCCGTCATCCTTTACAGCGGCGGCACCACGGGATCACCCAAGGGGATCATGCTGTCCAACAGGAATTTTATCAGCGAGGGCATGCAGGTCGCCGCCTGGGGCGATCTGGGGGCCGAGGGGTCGTCGATCCTGGCTATTTTGCCAATTTTTCACGGTTTTGGCCTGGGCGTGTGCATCAATGCGGTCTTCATGGGCGGCGGCAAAAGCATCCTGGTGCCGCAGTTCACGCCGGAAATGGTGGCCAAGCTCATCAAGACCAAGAAACCGACCTTTGTCGTGGGCGTGCCGACGCTCTTTGAAGCCCTGAACCGGAACCCGTTGTTTCAGAAGGCCGATCTGAGCTGCCTGAAGGGGGCCTTCAGCGGCGCCGATCAGCTTCCGCGTCCGGTCAAGGAAAAATTTGAACAGATCGTCCGCAGCCAGGGCGGTTCCGTGCAACTGCGCGAGGGATACGGTTTGACGGAGGCCGTCACGGCCATCATGGCCATGCCCATGACGGAGTACCGCGAGGGGAGCGTGGGGATCGTTTTTCCCGACATGCTGGCCAAGATCGTTAAACAGGGAACCATGGAAGAAGCGCCGGCCGGCGAAATCGGCGAGATCTGCCTGCACGGACCGGCGGTCATGCTGGGCTACCTGGAGATGCCCGACGAGACAGCTGAGACCCTCAAGACCCACCCGGATGGACGGCTGTGGCTGCATACGGGCGATCTGGCGACGATGGACGAGGACGGCTTCGTTTATTTCAAGCTTCGCCTCAAGCGCATGATCAAATCGTCGGGCATGAACGTCTACCCCGCCCAGGTCGAGGAGGTTCTCTATAAACACGAAGCGGTGCTGGAATGCTGTGTGATCGGCGTTCCCGATGAAATCCAGGTGGAGCGCGTCAAGGCCTTTGTGGTTCTCAAAGACGCGGCCAAAGAAGGATCGGAGATCGAGCAGGCGCTGGTTCAACACACTCGGGAGCATCTGATCAAGTGGTCCTGCCCGCGCGAGATTGAATTTCGGCGGTCCCTGCCGAAAACGCTGGTCGGCAAGGTGGCCTATAATACCCTGGAAGTGGAGGAAAAGGCGCGCCTGAAGGCGGCCGGGAAATATACGGGAGAATGAGACGAATGAAGAATATGGATAAGATCAGGGAAGTGGCGTGCGACCCTTACGGGTATGCGGAATCTTACAAGACACGAACCCATAAAAAGGTTGTCGGCTATTTCTGTTCCTATGCGCCCGAAGAGATCATCTGGGCCGCCGGCGCCCTGCCGCTCAGGATATTCAGCCGCAAGTCCGGCATCCATCTGGCCGACCGGCATCTGCAATCCTACTGCTGTTCGCTCGTGCGCGGCGTGCTCGAGGATGCCCTTTCGGGGACGTTGAAATGTCTGGA